>DAHUXT010000019.1 GCA_027307065.1 Ktedonobacteria bacterium | reverse complement strand
CGCCCGCTTATACTCCGCCCGCCTATTCGCCGCCTCCACCAGCGGACGCAGCGAGCTTCACGCCAGCGGTGCAGACATCCGGAGACACCAACCCGCCCGCGTACTCGCCGCCTCCGGCCTCTACGCCACCAGCGCAGGACGCAGCCGCGACGAATCCACCGGCCTTCACGCCACCGGCGTATACTCCACCACCACCGATGCAGCCGCAGGAGCAGTGGCAGAGTGGGCCGCTTCCACCGCAGGGCTATCAGCCACCGATGCAACAACCTATGCCGCCCATGCAGCCGCAACAGCAGTGGCAGTCCGGCCCGTTGCCGCCCGCGCCGCAAGGCTACATGCCACCAATGCAGCCGCAGCAAGGCTACTACCAGCCGATGGTGGTGCAGCCCCAGCAGAACAACAATACCCTGGCGATCGTGTTGGAAGTTGTCGGCGGCCTGTTCGGCATCTTCGGCATCGGATGGCTGATCTCCGGCGAGACCAAGACTGGCCTTATGTTCCTGATCGGTGGCCTGATCTGGATCGCGGTCGCGGTTGTACTTACTATCGTGACCCTGGGCATCGGGTTAGTATGTATCTTCCCGATTGATATCGGCATCTTGATCACCTCAACGCTGCTGCTCAACAACAAGCTCAAGCAGCGCTCGATGGGGCTGATCCGATAACCGAACACTCCAGCGCACTCCAGCCGCTCTCATGGCTTCGGCCAGCCGAGGGCGGCTGGTTCGCTTTCCCGCGCCGTTCCATCTCGCCGAATCGCCTCGCGCCAGGCGTACACCGCCCCCACTTGACATAGTAGACACTCCTGTGTACGATTGTCGCACCATGATTGTATCGTGGAGCGATATTGTTCGCTTGTCTGCTATGCATGACAGGAGGCTGGGAATGGCGAATGACACAGCACATGACGGCACATCCAGCACCGGCGAAGGGAGGAGCAACGGCAAGGCGTTCTGGTATCTGCTGCTGATTATTCCGTTTATTGCGACACTCTGGGTACCATTTTACGCGGGGAAGGATCCGGAGCTGGCCGGGGCGATACCGTTCTTCTACTGGTATCAATTCCTCTGGATCATCATCTCCTCGTTGCTCACAGCCTTCGTCTATTTCATGACGAAATGACAGGTTGAGCAGCACACCGGATCAGTTAGCCCGCGTCTGCCTCTTTCGCGCGGGCGAGATGCTTGGCCACACAGGAGTGTTTCATGCCAAAAGAACTGAACTGGACCGCGCTGATTGTCTTCATTGTCCTTTTTGGGCTTGTCACCATACTCGGCTTCTTCGCGGCACGCTGGCGGCGGGGCGACCTGAACCTCATCCACGAATGGGGGCTTGGCGGCAGGCGCTTTGGCACCGTTGTCACGTGGTTCCTGCTCGGCGGTGATCTCTACACTGCCTACACCTTTATCGCGGTTCCGGCGTTGGTCTATGGCTCTGGAGCCATCGGCTTCTTCGCCGTACCGTATACCATCATCGCCTATCCGTTTGTCTTTATCGTCATGCCGCGGCTGTGGTCTGTCTGCCACAAGCACGGCTATGTCACCGCGTCAGACTTCGTGCGCGGGCGCTATGGCAGCAGCGGACTGGCGCTGGCCGTCGCATTCACTGGCATTCTGGCCACCATGCCCTACATCGCCCTGCAGCTCGTGGGCATCCAGGTGGTGCTCGCGGCCATGGGCATCCAGGGCGACATTCCACTGGTGATCGCGTTTGTCATTCTGGCCGCCTACACCTACTTTAGCGGTCTGCGCGCGCCAGCCATGATCGCGCTGGTGAAAGATGCGATCATCTATATCACCATCATCGTCGCGATTATCGTGGTTCCTATCTATATCAGCAACCACATGGGCAACGGCAGCGGCATTCTCGATGGCTACGCCACCATCTTTGCCAAGGTGCCTTCAGCCAAGTTGCTGCTCGCGCCCAAAGTGTACACCGTGTTTGGCACGCTGGCGCTCGGTTCAGCGCTGGCGCTCTTCATGTACCCGCACTCAGTGACAGGTGTGCTGGCAGCCAATAGCGGGCGCGTCATCAAGCGCAACTCGGCGCTCTTGCCCGCCTACTCCTTCCTGCTGGGCCTGATTGCACTGCTCGGTTTCATGGCGCTGGTGCTGGCAGTCAAACCGGTCAAGCCATACGGCGCGCAGTTTGCCGTGCCGGGACTGATCAACCTGGTCTTCCCATCGTGGTTCGCGGGATTCGCCTTCGCAGCCATCGCCATTGGCGCGCTGGTACCAGCATCAATCATGTCCATCGCGGCGGCTAACCTCTTTACGCGCAATATCTACAAGGAGTACTTCCGGCGCAACGCAAGCGATCGCGAAGAGTCATCGGTCGCCAAGTTTGTCTCGCTGATCGTGAAGGCTGGCGCGCTGCTGTTTGTCATCGGTCTGCCGCTGCAGCAGTCCATCAATTTCCAATTGCTCGGCGGCGTATGGATTTTGCAGACGCTTCCGGCGATTGTCTTCGGCCTGTACACCCGTTGGTTCCATCGCTGGGCGTTGCTGATCGGCTGGCTGGTGGGCATGGGGCTCGGCACGTACATGGCGTATCTGCAAAAGTCACCGATTACACCCCACTTCGCGTCGTCCACCTACTCGTTGCATCTCTTCGGGCAGGTGATTCCTGGCTACGCGGCGTTCTACGCGATCATCGTCAACATCGCCGTCACGGTTGTGCTCTCGCTCATTTTCAACGCCGTCGGGCTTGCGCGTGGGGCCGACAAGACTGTGACCGCCGACTATGAGGCAGCTGATGTCATCGCCGAGGCGGTTGCCATCAACTAAGTGCGCCCACTGTTCGATAGTGCGGCACAACAAACGGCCACAATAGACATACGCGCTGGAAGGATAGTTCCCTCCGGCGCGTATGTTTCTTTTGATGACATTCAGTCTGTTAGCCCGCGACCCCCATCGGCCCAAGCGGCTCGACGACACCGGCAAGCGGCCAACGCGGCGAGCCTACGCGATACACGACGCGCGCGATTTCCCAGGCAGGACGCTCCGGGCTGCCGGCGCGACGGCGGGTGCGGCTCACCGGCCACGAGAGCCAGCGGCTCCCTTTGCCCAGCGGCACCAATTCGTAGACGCTGCCGGTACGGAAGCACGGCACACCCAGCGCCCAGACGACATCCTCAGAGCCGAGCAGTTCAAAGCAGGCACGGTGCAGTCCCTTCCCACCAGGATCGGGATCGATGGCGATCAGGCGACCGAGGCGTCCGCGTGGGTGCAACGGACCTCGCTCCCACGGACCACGCAGACGATGCGCCCATCCCCATGTCGGGTCCAATTCGGGATGTTCGGGATCTTCTGGCGTCGGCAGCAGGGTCAGCAGCAGCGCGAGCTGGCGGCGCGGCAGGCCAACGACGCTCTCCGGCTCGCCCTGTTCCATGTGCGCCAGCGACCACGCGATATCGCTATGGGTCATCACATCATTGGGACGCTCGACGCGAAAAATGCCCGCATCGGTCTCGATCTCCACCGCCGAGATGATCTGTGGCAGCGGGCGCGGCGCTGGCAGGTTGCCTGATGGGCGTGCCTCGGCCGAGCCAAGTCCCTTGCCGGTCGTACGGCCACGGCGCACAAGGCTTGCCACGCTCGCGGAGGCTGCCAGGGGAGCGCTTTCGCCGCTCGATACGACACTATTGCCAATCGCGCCGGGAGGCATCACCGGACGTATCGCCCGCAGATAGCCAAATGGACGCTCCACCGCAATCGCGCCGGAACGCCCAGCGCCTTCGAGCGAGCGCATGCCGCCCACTGCGGTGACGGTGGCGATCAGCCACACGCGCGGATCTGGCCGGGCATCGAGCCCCGGCGCGGCGAATGGGCTAACTGCCAGCGACGAAAGTGGCGCCGGAGTAGGCCTCGCCGTTCCGGGCGCGCGCCAGCCACTCGCACTCGGCGCGGTGGATGAAGCGGCGGTGACGGATGGCGACTGAAAGCTCCAACCGGCACGAGACTGCGGCGCAACGCCGCTCACCTCGCGCGCGCTGGCCTCGCGATGGGCCTGTGGCGTGGTGCGCCGGACGCCAGAATATGACGGCGCGACACGATGTGCTGGTGTATCAGATCTGACCTCTTGCATACTGTTACGTACCTCCCCGCACACGTGAGCGTAATACATGCTGCCGCAACCATCTACAGCCATCCAGCGGGTAGCATTGCTCTATCGAAACTTCCGCGCGAGACGACTCTACCTCCTGATGACACCTGGCTCCCTGGAGCAGAGAATCGAGTACGGCATGGACCACCCAAAGCGGCCACACGCCGTCTGCGGAAAGTCTACCTTAGAACAAGAGTTCTTGTCAACCAATTATCTGAAGATGATGGGGAGCGAAGCAAACAGGCATTTGCTGGGCTGAGATGATCGTGGCCAAGTGTTTGAATATCTTGTTAATCAGACGGCAGACTCCGCTGAAAAGCCACACTGGATGACTATCCATCCGGCGAAACGTCCGAAATTCGCCCGCGAAACCCGCTGAGTGTGCCGCACGAACTTTCTGGGTAGCCCAAATTATCCCCTGATAGAGGTCTGGCTGGCGCTCGTTGACGGCGAACGGGCAGGCTGTTAGACTCGCGCAAGCTACAACATGGCAAGACGAGGACGTTTGCCAGCGGAAGGCCACGGCGAAGGATGAGTAGTATCGAGAACCTTGTCGCGAATGGTATCGGGTCGATTGCCAGATATCGCGCGACACTCCTGCTCGCCGCATCACTGCTGCTCGTCGGCGGGGCCAGCGGATTCGGCGCGGCACAGTTACGCGGGGTTATCTCGCGCGGGGCACGGACCATCGCCATCGCCACGATCTGCCCATCGCTCGAAGAACACGAGTACGGTACGCTCGCGGCGATGGTTGATCCCGCTCCGGTCGCGCCGCTGGCAACCAGACCCTTCAGCCCACGCACATTCATCGCGCAACTTCGCATCGTCGATCAGCGTGAAGGTGGTGTCACCCACTGTAGCTGGCGTCCAGCGCTACTCGGCGACGAAACGACCAGCTATCACCTGCTCCTGCGCCGCCCGCATATCCCCGTCTCGATTGACCTGCTGGTCGTCCTGAGGCACGAGCCAGATAACAGCTGGCGCATCTCCCGCAGCAGTCCCTTCACCAGTGACCCCGTGTAGCTGATGCTCCCCGATACGCAATTTTGTGGATAGAATTGTGGACAATGTGGATAATTCGAGGCGATCAGGAGATGAGCGGCTCAGCCAATCTCCTGACGACACGGATACTCAGGCTTTGATTTCGAAGAGAGAAAGGGTTGGCTGCACGCCGAGCGACAGAAATAACGCGAGCGGTGGCGGCGTAACCACTGCCGTGCGAAACGCATCGAATGCTGGCTGGCTGGCCCAGATGCCGACGGTGCGCCAAAGGGTCGGATCAGCAGTGCTCTGCGCCAGGTAGGTCGCCATGAGATCCTGCGGAGTCCGGTCGACCATCTGTGCGAAGCCGTCTATCAGCGCGGCCCACTTATCCGCGGTGACATGCCCTTCGAGAACGGTCATGATCTGATTCGCCATCTGGTCTACCTCTTACTCAAAACGGCGCACCCCGGCGCGGATATCATGCTGTCGCCATGCATGTCATCAATGGGTCCGCAATGTTACAGTCGGGCTAGCCGCCTCATCGCACAGCCGTCCACGCGGCACTGTATCTGCTTGTCACTAGCCGCGTATGGTTCGCCGTAGGAACCGCAGCAGCTTCATCGGCCCGCTATAGTAGCCCGCCCTTCGCAGCACCCGCCGATTGAAATTGGTCGGCGCGCGAAATGGGCGTGTAAGCGCGTAGTACCCGGTTTGCTGCTTGAAGCGCCGTTTGGCTCTGGTGACGCCGAGCGCTGTCCTGAGTGAGGGTCGGCGGTAGCGGGGAAATAGCTTGAAGCGCGCCATAGATCGCCTCTCTCTGCTGGCTGCCGCGCGTAGTGGTTGCTGTTGTCCACTCGAGACGCATCTGCACATCCAACTGTACTGAGTATACGACTCACGTAGACAGCGCAGGAAACGGCGGAGGTGCCATCAGCGGTTGCGCTCGCGGCGGACGAAGAATGCGGTGCCGACGAAGAGAAAGATCATGAACATCGCGGCGACCACCGTCAGATTGAGCGCCGGGCTGGCCAGCACGACACTGTCATACTCTCGCGATCCCGTATAGAAGAGGCCGCGAGCGAAGTCGACCGCGTAACGGAGCGGCGAGATGCGCGAGAGAATATCCAGCGGCAACGGCAACGTGCGCACTGGATAGAAGATGCCCGCCAGGAAAAACTGCGGGAAGATCAGGTACGGCAAGATCTGATTCGCCACTCGCTGTGAGTTGAAGTTGCCGATGAGCATGATGCCGAATGCGCCCCCCAGCAGGCACGCGACCGCCGCCGTGGGCAGCAGCCCCAAGAGTCTTGTCGGGGTCAGCGAGACGCGCGCCAGCACCGCGAACAGCACGATAGCCACTCCCTGCGCCAGCGCCACCAGGCTCTCGCCGACAATCTTGCCTACGACAATTGAGTAGCGCGAGATCGGCGCGATGAAGATCTCCTGGCTGAAGTCATTTTCGCGGTCTTCGATCAGCGAGATGATGCCCTGGCAGGTCGATTGAAAGAGGGTCATCGCGAAAATGCCTGTGAACGTGACATCCAACAGGTTATAGCCCACGCCGCTGCCAAGGTTCGCCTGCAGGCTGCCGCCCAGCACCCCGACGAAGAAAAGTGGAAAGATGAGCGTGCCCACCAGCCGCGCTGGGTCGCGGAGAAACTTCATCACGTCGCGGTAGGTGATGGTCAGAATAGCGTTGAAGTCTCTCATTGCGGCCTCACGATCTCCAGATAGGCGTCTTCCAGCGACGGCGTATGCGTCTGCACGAGCGAGAGCGGCGTCTCGATCTGCCGCAGTAGCTCTTGCACAGCGCCGCCCGCTACCTCGATGCGGAAGTGTGGTGTCTCGGTGAAGGAGACGCCCCTGCGGCACAGTTCGGCGCGCAGGCTATCGCGATTCGAGGCGTCGAGCAGCAGGTAGTCCTGCACGAGTTGCGCCTTGACCTCGGCGGGTGTGCCCAGTGAGACAATTCGCCCGGTGTTGATGACGCAGACGTGATCTACCTGCTCCGCCTCCTCCAGATAGTGCGTGGTCAAAAAGAGTGTGACGCCGCTCTCGCCGCGTATGGTGCGCAGGTAGTCCCAGAGATTGCGGCGACTCTGGGGATCGAGGCCCGCCGTCGGCTCGTCGAGAAACAGTATCTTCGGCTGGTGCAGCAGGCTACGCACAATCTCCAGTTTGCGCTGCATGCCCCCAGAAAGCTTGCGTACGGGCTTGCCCAGCGCGTCGGCAATGTCGAGCATCCCCGCCAGCCGCTCTACCTGCTCGCGATAGGCGCGCGGCATGCTCGCATAGGATGGGCGAAAAGGATACAACCCGTAGAGGATGGCATGAAAGCGCACATTTTCTTCAGCGGTCAGATTGAGGTCGAGGCTCGGCTTCTGGAAGATAATGCCGACATTGCGCCGCACATCCGCCGCCTGGCGCGCGGCATCATAGCCCGCGATGCGCACGCTGCCGCTGGTAGGGGCCAATGTGGTCGTGAGGATCGAGATCGTCGTCGTTTTGCCCGCGCCATTTGGCCCAAGCAGCGCGAAGAACGATCCCGGTTCAACGTCGAAGCTGATGCCGTCGACGGCATTGGTCGTCGCCCGGCGATAGCGCTTCACAAGCCGATCTACCTCGATAGTTGCCGCCATGCTGCCATATCTCCCCTCCCAGCACCCCACTCCCTGGTCTGGTGATGTCTTCCATCATTCCTGGCGGATGATAGCACGGCGGAAATCGATCATGCCCTGCCTGTTTGGGCAGGTTTCGACCAGGATGCTCAGCAGTGGGCCATGTACGCCTTCGCTTTCAGGAAGGGGCGATACCTCGGACTGGCACAGCTTATGCAGCGGAATGCAGATGCCACCAGCCCTGCACAAGTGTGGATGGGTGGCGCATAAGATCGGGGTGAATTGCGCGTATCCGCGCGCCACGCCGTGTCGTATCAGCACAAAGGAGTGTATCGCGATGTCGAGCAGCAGTGGCCAGGGAGACATGAACCAGGGTGAGGTGAACCAGGGTAATATGGGCCAACAGGCGCCCACGGGGCAATCTACCGGCAACACGATGTCAACCCAGGGGCAGATTACCGATTCGTCGAAGAACCTGCAATACGACCTGATCAGTACGCTCTATCACGCGTGCAAGAGCAACACCGCCATCGAGCAATATGTCCGCGACGCCCAGCAGTTGGGCAACAATGAGGCGGCGCAGTTCTTCCAGATGGTAGCGCAGCAGGATCAGCAGCGGGCACAGCGCGCGCAGGAGTTGCTCAACCAACTTGGCAACGCGCCAGGAAGCACCACTACGCACTGAGGAAGCGAGTCGGAGGAGATTCCAAACGCAGGGGATTGGCCGCAGGTCTTTAGCCTGCGGCACGTTGCCTTTCACAGTCTTGTTGGTCGTGCCTGTTACTCCGGTCGTTGGTGCTCCGCAAGACCGCAATGGGCGCGTTATGCCCCAATCCCAATAGCGTAGCGCAGAAACAGGTGATTTCCTGCCTGCTTGACGCTCAAGAGTTGCGCATTGGGAGCGAGCTTGGGGGCGAACGCGACGCCCTCCACCAGCGAACGCCGGGGCGTCTCGACAGTCCGCCCGGCAAGTTGCGGCGCGAGTGTTAGAAACACCTCGTCAACCGCATCCGCCGCCAGAAACGACGCCAACACCAGTGGGCCACCTTCATTCAGCGCGACCCGCACGCCATAATCATCCACCAGCAGACGCAGCATCGCTCGCACATCTACGGTACCATCCCCCGCGCTCGCTACCAGGCGCACGTCCACGCCTGGCGGCAGCGCCTCGCCGCGCAGTCGTCCTTCTCCCGTGCTCGTCGTCACGATCACTACCCGCAGGTCAGGCGTATGGAAGGTGCGTTCGCTCAGATCAATCTGGCCACTGGCGCTCATCACGACACTGATCGGCAGCGTGCTGCCATATCCGAGCGATCCGCGATACGCGGCATAGGCATCGGCATGGGGCGGCGAGACAAAAGCGGGTGTGTGGATATGGCCCTTGTCTTCGCGCAGTGAGCCCGCGCCAAAGATTACCGCATCGGCCCGCGCGCGCAAAATACCCATCACCATGTGGTCGGTATCGCTTTTGCCGCCAACGGTTCCCTGGAATGGCTCACCCGGCTGCGTATAGGAGATGACGCCGTCGAGCGTCTCGATGAAGTTCACCAGCACATACGGGCGATCCCCCGATTGTCTATTGGGGACGACCAGCCCGCCATCATATGCCGAGGCGAGCGCGGGTGGGAGCGAATTCGCCGGGGCAGGCACGCGCTCATAGAGCGTATGTATCGCGTCGATCACTCTCATCGTCCGCCTCCCGCTCAATCATAAATCTGGGGCTCGCGAGCCGCTCTCCCTGCGCTGAGAGAGAATACGCTGCCAGCCCCGCCAGTTCGCCTCCGCGCTTCCGCTCCCTCGTACTACGCCCGCCGTTTCATGTGAAACGATTTAGTTGTGTGAGACCCAGATATTGCCAGGGCCAGCGTAACTGCCCGATTCGCCCCAGCCGATCTGCGTCTTGCCAGCCGAATCTATCGCCATTTGGAAGTAGTCGCCGTAGGGCAGCCCGAAGCCCGCGCTGGTGAGATAGCTGTAGCCTGGCACATAGCTGCTGATGGGCGTCTCGCCGCTCCAGGATGCGCCGCCGTTGGAACTGCTGCGCTCAAACAGATTCCAGGCCCCGGTGCGCGTATCCATCCAGCCGATGCGTACATCGCCCGCGCCGCCAGCGATAATCGCCGGGAAGCAATGCTCTACGCCAGCCGCCGCCAGCGAGACATCCTGCCGGGCCGAATAGGTAAGGCCGCCATCGGTCGAGCGCGCGAAATAGATGCGTTCGGGCGCGTAATCGGTCTGATCGACGGTCGAGTTCCACAGCAGATTCACACTATCATCGCCACCCACCGCCAGCGTCAACTGCGCCCCCAGAAAGGCAAAGCCGCAGTTGGAGCACGGATAGGGCGCGCCGCTCACGCCTACCAGCGTCACAGTCCAGGTCGCGCCACCATCGCGCGAGGCCGCCACGAACAGGTTCACCGGGCCCTTCGCGCCGCCGTTCTGCGTAAAGCCACCAAAGCCGAAGAAAATAGCGCCGTGCGAGTCGATGCCCGCGCCACCGCCGAGCGACCAGCCAAGCTGGTTGCCGCCAGCGCTGATGAGCGAGGTTGTCCAGGTCGCGCCGCCGTCATGCGAAATGGCCGCGTAAATCTTCTGCGCCGCGTTGAACGACACCGCAACGGTCTGGCCACGCACCGCCAGTTCGTCCTTATCGGTCGAGCGCTGCAGGTTCTCAACGATTGTCGGCCCCGACCACGTCTGGCCGAAATCGGTGGATTTCATCACGGCGATAGACGACTTGTTGTTCTGCAAAAACGACGCCCAGACGGTGCGGCCATCCACGGGATCGACGACGATCTGCGAATCGAACTGGCCGCCATTCGTCGCCTCCGGATCAAGCGCTTTCGGCGCGCCCCACGTCTGGCCGTTGTCACTGGAGATCTGCAGCAGCACGTGCAGATCGCAGGAGGCGCAGCTTGTCTGGCCAGGCACATCGTAGTGCTTGTAGAGCAGATAGACGTGGCCGAAGCGGTCGGACGCGACGGCGGTCTCCCAGTCGTCGCCAGCGGGGAATCCTACACGCGTCTGCGTGGTAAATCCCGTCAGACCTGGCAACGATTTGCGCGATTGAGTGGCCCCAGCCAACCGCGGGGCAACCGCCAGCCCGGCTAGCAGCAGGGCAACCATCGCCGCTAGCGACAACGCGACTTGTTTCCGCATGCGATGTGTCATTGTCTGCCTCCACTTCTTTGGGGATAGCGCGCTGACCGCTTTCCCGTCGAGCGCTGAATGTGGAGCGGTTCTCCAACATCCTGGCAGCGCCGTGACTTACATTGGCCAGGGCAGCGTCATCGGATCATCGTCGCGCACTGCCAGATCGATGACGGCGCGATTGGGATAAACGCCCACACCTGGACGCAGGTTGAGCACCCAGCCGTCTTTCTCGGTCCGCAGATAGCCATCGTCTCCCAGTAGCCGCCCCCAGATGTCGCGCAGTTCCGCCACTGGATCACCCGCCCGCAGCACGTCACCCGGCGCCACCAATTTCGCCGCGATGCCCGTTACCGTCGGGCGCGGATGTGGCTCGCGCCGCACCGGATAACCAAGGTCTGGCTGGGGAATCCAGTCAATGACGATCGGATCGTCAGGAAGCATTTTCGCCCAGACCAGCGCATTGTGGATGCCCGCGACTCCCGCCCGCAGCGCCTTTGGCTCGACATCGCCACCCATGCCGAGTTCCGGCGTAATCGAGGGAATGCCCAGCACATGCAGCGCGGCCCCGCCCGTCGAGCGGTGTAGCCTATTCTTGATATACTTACGGCTGGGGAACTCGTTGACGACTGGAACGCCGAAGGCACGCGCCAGCGCATGCGTCTCCGTGGCAAGCTTCTCCAGCCGTGGACGCTCGGCCTCGCCGTGATAGAGCAAATGGTCGCAGAGGGTGAACGGCGTCGACTGAATCGACATGGCATGCAGATCAACGTGGTAATTGGCCGTCTGGCGCATCAGCTCGAAGTAGACGTTGCTCACCATCTCATACGGCGTCGGCGCATCGTCATCCTCACCCTCGGCCAGTTCAGCATCGGCAAGGGGATTGGCATCGGGGAAGGTGCGGTTGGGGTCGGTAAACGGATCGTAGTAGGGTTCGCGGCGGCCCACCCGCAGACCAGCGGGATTGAGCGTTGGCAGCGCGACCACTGTGCCATGCAAATCGCCCAGACGAGTGGCGAGCGCGCGCGTCACCCCACCCTGCACCGCCAAAAGGCCGACATACTCATCGCCGTGAATGTTGCCCGTAACCCAGAAGCAGGGGCCATCATGGCTGCCAGCCGCTATCACCACCGGAAGACGCTCAGGCGTGCCATCGAAGTGGGTCATCACCTCCAGGTAGCCGAAGGTCATCTTGCCAGGTTTCGCGGCGCAGGTACCGATCTTCATGATTTTACCTACCGTTCAGTCGGGCAGAGAGGAGACGTCGTATCGCACCAGCGAGCGCCCCGCAATTCTCCCATGCGTGGGGGCTGTCGTCAAGCGAGCGTAGCGTATCGCTTGCCTCCCATGGTACACTGACTCGGACCCGACCCATACCTCTAAACCTCCCCAGCATAGCCATCGCAGAACGTGACGAGAGGATTCCTATGACCGAGGCACTGGCGAACGTAGTTGGCTTCATACGCGCGATCCATCGCTTCCCTGTCAAGTCGATGCGCGGCGAATCGCTCGAAGCGGCTGATGTCGAGTGGCAGGGGCTTCACGCCGATCGTCGCTACGCGTTCGTACAGGCGGACGACCGCTCGGTATTTCCCTACCTGACCGCGCGCGAGGCGCCCGATCTGTTGCGCTACACGCCCCACTTCGTCGAGACAGGCCGGCCAGGGAACCTGCGGCTGATGGTCAGGACGCCTGAAGGGCTGGACTACGGCATCGTCAGCGAGGATCTGCACGCGAGCATTGCGTTGCGCTATCCTCGCCCGTTCTACCTGCTGCGCCTGGGACTCACTGGAATGCCCGACATCGCGCCGATCTCGGTGATGACCACCAGCACAGTGACCTCATTAGGGAAAGCACTTGGCATGACGCTCGACCCGTTGCGCTTCCGCCAGAATATTCTGATCGAAACGCCAGATGGCGAGCCCTATCCGGAAGATCAGTGGGTTGGGCAGACGCTCATCTTTGGCGAGGATGAGGTGCGGGTGCATGTCTCCGAGAAAGACAACCGCTGCAAGATGATCACGCTCGATCCGCAGACCGCCACTGCCGAGCCACGCGTGCTCGAGGAAGTGGTGCGCACCCGTGGCGGCAATCTCGGCGTCTACGGGCTACCGCTGCGTCTGGGCATGCTGCGCGTTGGGCAAACCGTTCGCCTGATGTCACACTAACCCGCTCCCAGAACAGCCAAAATACCTCCCACTGCGACCAGTTCGGCCACTGGTGTAGCGACTCCGCGCGACCGCTCGTCTGATGGGCAAACACCTTTTGCTCATGCGCATATAGGCTCATGACACATTGATTCAATAGTCCGGCATCAGCACTAGCTATCTACTGCCCAATCCCCCGAAGGAGGTCCTGCGTTGACTTTTACTTCCTATGGCTCGCTCTCGGCAACTTCTACTACATCCATCAATGACTGGAGATCATTCCTCGACATGCCGCGGACGACGCCCCGATGGCGAGGCATCACACTACCGCTTGAATTGCGTCTGATCTTGATGACCACCGCGGTCGTGCTGACGCTCGTCGCGGCGGGCGCCCAGATCGTCAGTGTCGTAGAGGCGAATGCCGCGCACGTCGGCCAGCAGCGTCACTCGCTCGCTTCCTCGTCCACCGTAGCCGATAGTTGGCAGCCCGATGGTATCTGCTACGCGGCATCCACGTTGCCGGCGATGATTTCCGCGAGCACATTGGCGGGGGCGCATACTCCCGGCATACGGGAAGTGCAGCCCGGCACGTTTCGCACCTGCCAGATCAACGGCCTGCTCGTTCCTGAACCTGCCGCTGGCGTGCCATCGCTAGGCGGACAGGTGATTCTGGTCAGCGTCTCGCAGGGATGGCTCTGGGCCTATCAGGATGGCGCGCTCGTCTTTGCGAATCCAGTGGCAACGGGGATGCCGTATCTGCGTACGCCGCGCGGCACCTTCAACATTGGGTTCAAGGAGTCAAATGTGACCTTCTACTCACCATGGCCACGCTCGTCACCTTTCTATTACTCGCCAGAGCACATCACGTATGCGCTGCATTTCCGCTATGGCGGCTTCTATATTCATGATGCCCCCTGGCGGCAGATGTTTGGTCCCGGCGCGCAGGATCCGCATACGACACCGTCGGGCGCGGTCGAGTCAGGCAGCCACGGCTGCGTCGACATGACAACCAGCGCTGTGGCCTGGCTGTACAACTGGGTTCACCTCGGCGCGACGGTACAGATCGTCGCGTAGAGAACCTGCCACTGTCATACTTTCGCCTCCTAAAACGTTGAGATAACAGGAGGCGTTTTTGGCGCAGCAGCGCGTCGCGCCGAATATCTCCCAGGCGTCCCAGACAGTAAACAGCAGCGGTCGTTTTGTTCGTCATTGAGAACAGACTAGCCTGCGTGCAGCTTTGGGAACACGCTGGGCACGAGCATATTGAGGGAGAATCTAAGGATGGCGTTCACGGCGATGGAGAGGGAACGGCGAGGCAACCGCGCGCGCCAGACACGCAAAACAGGGCGCGGGCAGTTGCATGTCGTGGCGTTTATCGTACTGGCATTCTGTGTCGCGTTGGTTGGGGTTGGTGGTGGAGCGCTCGCGGGCATCGTCTTTGGCCCGGCGCATAGCGCGGCATCGTCTCCGGCCTACTTTTCGGCCAGGGCGCTTGTCACAGCCACGGCCACTACTCAGGCCACCCCGGACTGCCATTGTACTGGCTCCACGCTCAAGATGCCACAGCCGACCGCTGGTATTCCGCAGTACGGCGGCCAGGTGATTCTGGTGAGCCTGTCGCAGCAATGGCTGTGGGCGTATCAAGACCAACACCTCGCGCTCGCCAGCCCGGTGACGACAGGGATGCCGCAATTGCCGACACCACAGGGCAACTACTTCGTGCAGAGCAAAGCGACCAATGTCACCTTCTACTCGCTCTGGCCACCGGGATCTCCCTTCTACTACTCGCCCGAGCATATCAACTACGCGATGTTCTTCAGAGACATCGGCTACTACATTCACGATGCCCCCTGGCGACATGCCTTCGGCCCCGGAACCCAGTATCCGCATACCGATCCTGACGGCACCTGGGAAACCGGCAGCCACGGCTGCGTCAATATGCCGACCCCAGCCGCCGCCGCGCTCTATGCCTGGGTGGGTGTTGGCGCGCGCATCATCATCGTGGCATAACGAACCCTCTCTGGTGCGGGTGTGGTACAGTCGTAGTCTGGAAACTCCTAGCTGGCGTGGAGCGGCACATTGTGCCGTCATCATCACCGATACGCTACCAGACGACCGATACCACCACCGCACCGGAGAATGATTCTGGCATGAGCGAGATAGAGCAACAACCGTCTTCACCGGCGGCAGACACCAGCAGCGCACAGGCGCAACTGGTCGCCGCACTGCAGCAGAACTGGCGGCGCGAGATCGAGGGCGCGCGCATGTATCACGACCTGGCAGCGCGTGAATCCGATAGCAACAAACGCGGTATCCTCGAACGGCTAGCCCAGGCCGAGGAACGACACGCCGACAAATGGGAGCGCAAGCTCGCCGAACTGGGAGCCGCGCCCGCGCCGCTCACCGTCACCTGGCGCGACCGGCTGCAACGCTTCATCAACCGCGGCATTGGCACCGACGCCGCGCTCCGACGGATGGAGGCCGCGGAGGACCAGGATATCGCCCGCTACGAGGCGCACGCCCGTGGTGTCAGTGATGTCGAGGCCGCGCAGATGTTGCGCGAGGTGCGCCGCGAGGAAGAGGCGCATGGACGCATCATCCGCGATATGATCGCCCCCGAGGGGCCGCAGAGCATGCTGGATGTGATGCTGCGGCGCGAACACTGGCACAAACGTGGTGGTGGCTGGATCGGCGACGCGATCTACGGCGCAAACGATGGCCTGGGCGCGGTCTTTGGCATCGTCAGTGGCGTGGCGGGCGCAACCGCCAGCAACAATCAGGCGGTCCTCATCGCCGGATTGGCGGGCATGATGGCCAGCGCTCTCTCGATGGGGTCAGGCGCCTATCTGGCGACCAAGAGCGAGCGCGAGATTTATCAGGCCGAGATCGACCGTGAGCGCCGTGAGATCGAAGATGATCCGGAGGAGGAGAAGGAGGAACTTGCGCTCTTCTACCAACTCAAAGGCTTCAGCGAGGAGGAGTCGAAGACCCTGGCCGACCGCCTCAGCACCCAACCGGAGCAATTCTTGAACGCCCTTGCCCACGAAGAGCTTGGCTTGAATCAGGAATCCTTCCCCAATCCGCTGGTATCGGCGCTTTCCGCGACCGTCTCGACTGGGATCGGCGCGTTCATCCCGATCATTCCGTTCTTCTTCCTCTCCGGCATCGCCGCAGTCATCTGGGCGGCAGCTATCAGCCTGGTGGCGCACTTCGCCGTTGGCGCGGCCAAGACCGTCATTACCGGGCGCTCGTGGCTGGTCAGCGGCAGCGAAATGACCGTCGTCGGCGCCGTCGAGGCCATCATCACCTATGCGCTTGGCGTGCTGTTCCATGCCAGCGGCGCGTAACTTGCGATGGTTGCAAGCACACGACGAAGCATGCAGGAGGCACTGGCCAAGGAAAGCGAGATGACGCGATGCGACCAAAGACGCCAACGCTGCTCATCGGCGCGCTGCTACTGCTGGGCGGTGGCTGGTGGATCGGCGTTGCCGCGATCATCACCTCGCATTGGGCCGCCGCCTATGCTGGCCACGCTGGCAGCCCGTCGGTTGCAGCACTCCCCTCAGGGGATGCTACGGCGGGCGCGCTCACTGGCGATTTCGCCGTCCGCATCATCGCGCGCACCAACCAGTATCGCGTCGAGCATGGATGTCCCGCGCTGGCGCCGAACCCTATTCTGATGCGTACCGCCCAGGCGCACAGTGCGGACATGGCAACGCACGATTTTGTCGGCCACAATAGCTCCAGCGGCGCTACCATCGGCCAGCGCATCAAAGCGGCGGGCTACACATACACCCTCGTCGCCGAAAACATCGCCTGGGGCCAGCAGACGCCCGAACAGGTCGTGGATTTGTGGTTCAATGAATCACCGCCCAACGACGCGCATCGGAGAAACATCTTGAATTGTCAATTGCGCGAAATCGGCGTAGGCTATGTCTATCTGGCCAGCGACCCAGGCAAGGTGACAGCACACACATACTGGACCGAAGACTTTGGCACGCGCCCGGCGCCCTGACGGATGGTCTGTTAACCTAGCGAATCTCTCGTATGACCAGGGAGACGCCCATGACCGACGAGCAGACATTTCCCCTGTTTACGCCCACAGATGGCATTCGTGATCGACTGCGCGCGGTACTGGCGCTGCACCCGCGCGGGCTGTTTTCCGATGTGGATGGCACGCTGAGCGCTATCGCCCCAACACCCGCCGCCGCGGTGCTGCTGCCAGGGATCGCAGACGTGCTGACGCAGGCGCGAGCGTCGTTCGATATGGTCGCCGCTGTCTCGGGCCGGTCAGCCGCCGATGCGCGCCGACTGGTGGGCGTGCCGGGCATCCTCTATATTGGCAATCACGGCCTCGAATACCTCAACGAAGACGATGTGACAATTCATGTGCGGCCCGAGGCTGAACCCTGGGTGCGGGCCATCAACCATGTGCTGGCGACGGTCCAATCGCCGCTCACCGAGCGCTATCCCGGTCTGATGGTCGAACGCAAGGGCGTCACCGCGAGCATCCATCTGCGCGGAGTGGAAGAGCCGCATCAGGCCGAAGAGGCCGTCTACCAAGCCATCGTCGCGGCTGCCAGCTCGGAGGGTCTGCGCGTGACCCAGGGCAAATTGGTCGTGGAGTTGCGTCCGCCGCTGGACGTCGATAAAGGCGTCTCAGTCGAGAGCTTCATTCAGACGCGCGCGCTGCTCAGCGCCATCTATCTGGGCGACGACCAGACCGATATTGATGCATTTAGAACACTGCGGCGACTCACCGCCGAGGGCGCCTGCCAGGGGATCGCCGTGGCGGTGTCGCACAGCGAGGCGCCCGCCAATCTTGCCGCCGAGGCGGATATAACACTTGCGTCGATCGAGGCAGTGCCAGATTTCCTCCGTTGGCTATTGGCGAATACGTCAGCCTGAAATATCCGCCTCAGACTGATCCGCGTACGTTTATGCCGCACAACTTGTAGAAATGGCACATTTCGAGTACCATGGAATATAAGCAACCGTCCAACTGACACCGACCGTGGCGGATGCGCGTGAATCGGGACCAGAGCGCTGCCTGATCCGGCACGCTCATAGGGAAGGTGGCTGAATCATGAGGGGATTGATGGGCGAGTTCAAGGCGTTCATTCTCCGTGGGAACGTCGTTGACCTGGCCGTCGCAGTGGTCATTGGCGCCGCGTTTGGAGCGGTGATCACGGCACTGGTGGCGGATATTATCATGCCTATCCTCGGCGCCTTCGGCGGCAAGCCAACATTCGACCAGTATTACTGGACCATCAACAACAGCCAGATCAAAGTCGGTTCATTCCTGACGGCACTCGTGGCATTTCTGATCCTCGCGGCGGTGATCTTCTTCTTCGTCATCAAGCCAGTCAACTGGCTGATGTCTCGCCGCAAGACCGAACTGCCCGTCGATCCGGCAACACGTGACTGCCCCTACTGTGTCAGCAGCATCCCAGTAGCGGCAACACGGTGCCCATTCTGCACATCCGACGTCTCGGCTGCCGCGCCAGCGTAATACGCCAGTTCCACACATCGCTACGGGCGGATGCCAAAGGTGGTGTCCGTCCGTCGTTCGTTTCCTCGATCTTTTCCCGCTACGACGGCATGCCCCAATCACACACGAAAGTACCCTACCACTGTGAGTTGGGCCGCTCCCGCGCTAGATTTTTGCGAGAGAGATGTCGCAATGCATCGTTGGAGATCGTGGGGAGAGACGCATGAGGCGATTGAAGTGGCGAGGCGTAGTCTTGCTGGTGACGATACTCACCGCGATGCTGGCAGGGTGCGCATCGGGAACGGCGACAGGCGGCACGAAGCCCGCTCAGTTGCCCGTACTCGCGCTGCCGTCACCGCTTGCCAGCTATTCCATCTTCGTCACCGATCTGCTGACTGGCAATATGGCCGAGCCGGGACATCATACCTGGCATGTGGGGCAGAGTATCCACGGCCTGGGACTTTCCGCCGATGGCAAGACCCTCTACGTCACCGATGTCGCCGCCAATCGGCTGATCGCCTTCGACCTGAGTAGCGGCACACCACGCGAGATGCACAGCGTCGGCGTCGGCACCTATCCCGTGCATACGGCCAGCACTCGCGACGGCGGCACGATCTTCGTCACCAATTTTGCCGGTGCCAGCGTCTCGGTGGTGGATACACATAGTTGGACGGTGCGCGCCACCATCACCACACCGGCCCGGCCACACAGCATCCTGCTCTCTCCGGATGGCGCATGGGTCTATACCGGCTGTTTTGGCGGCAGCGCCATCGCCGTTATCGATGCCGCCAGCGCCACACTCGCCGCGACGATCGCTCTGCCGACCGGCGCCGAACCGTACGGGCTGGCCATCAGTCCTGACGGGCGCTATCTCTACGCCAGCGACAACTTCACCGGGCGCCTCTTCGTGGTGGATACGCAAACGCGCCGCGAGGTCGCCAGCATCCCGGTCGGGCTGCACCCCGCGCTTATCGCCCGCTCACCCAACGGCAAAACGCTCTATGTCGCCAATGGCGGCTCGCGCTCGGTCAGCGTGCTGGATATCAGTCACGACCCCGCGCACCCCAGCGTCCGGGCGACGGTCGCTGTCACAGGGTATCCGCATGGCATCGCCGTCACGCCAGACGGGCGCTATGTCGTTGTCGCCACCACCTACGGCAAAACACTCGCCGTGATCGACAGCGCGACGTTGAAGGTGATCGCGACCATTGCGGGCGAGCGCTATCCCAATGACGTGCTCATTACTGGATAGAAGCGCTGGTGTTCGCCGGCCTGGCCTCATTTTTAGGGCGCCTTTGTGGACTGTGGCGTCGAAGCGGGAGTCGCGGTTGGCAGTGGCGTCGCCGTCGGCTGAGCGGTAGCCGTCGGTTGCGCGGTCGCGGTGGATTGCGCGGTAGCCGTTGGTTGCGCGGTGGACACCGGCGCGGTCGTCGCGTTGGGAATGGGCGTATGCGACACTGACTGTACCGGAACAGGAAACTGTGTCGCATCAGATGACGGTGAAGAACTGCCTAGCAGCCAGCCATTCACCGCGGCCAACACCACCAGCAGCGCGACGACCGCCAACATTGCCAGCGCGCCCCAGCCCGCCCCAATCCCCATCGCTCGTGATTCCCGGCGCGCCACCAGCGCGTTTCGCTGCGCATTCACTCGGCGACGCATCTGCGCGGGCCACCGGGCGCCCAGCGGCTGTGTCGTCTGCCGCGACCAGTGCGATTCCGGCGGCTCGTCACCCCATTTCGCTACCGCCGCGTCGTGCTGCCAGACTGTCTGCTCCGTCGTCGCGCTCGATGTCGGCTGTGTCTTTCCAAACTCATCACTCACGCAAACCACCCCTCATACACCGGACCTGGTATCCATATCTCACGTTCTCTCTCGTTGTCCTGCAGCGGTGCCATGCAATCAGCGTGCCAGGCAACCCCGCAAAACATCCGCACAGGGAGAGCACGTTTCCTACAGAGCATTTCTAGCTCCGAGGTTCGCGCAGTAGAAGTGGTGGCGACCGACCTCCGCT
Organism: Ktedonobacteria bacterium; assembly: GCA_027307065.1. GTDB lineage: Bacteria > Chloroflexota > Ktedonobacteria > Ktedonobacterales > JADMIN01 > DAHUXT01. Next base: position 3,067 of record DAHUXT010000019.1, on the reverse strand, counting down.
ACCGCAACCCCTTCCCGTATCTCTCATCAGACCAGGCGACGGCGCTGTTGAAGCGCAGCCGTGGGGCGGATGCGCGATCAGACCCAGCCCCAGAACTGGTCTTTCTTCCCATGGATTGCGGCCTGCCAGAACAGCCTGGCCCCGCCGCTGGCTGGCACGGTGGCGGCGTCTCGCCAGGCGATCCTGTCTGGCTGCTAGCGGGCAGCGATGGGCGGGATTACATCAACGGGGCCGATCGTCGCGTCTACACCCTGGGCGATCTGCCGATGTCATGACGCCTGGAGCCTATTGGTGGACGCGTCATCGTCGCTCGCCGTAATATTCGCGCAAGGGGTTCGTGCCTACAATAGCTCCAGCGATAACAGCACGTTGCGCGCAATCGGCAGGCGACTGCGGGAGTGACATCATGGCTCAGACAACCCAGGCTGCTTCATCGGCGGCGGATGCCGACAATACATTGCTGCGCGCCGCGTGGCGTCAGGCGTTGATCGCGGCGGCGCTGGCGCTAGGTGCGGCGCTGCTGGCTCGCTTCGTTCTGCAAATCACCACGCCAGCCGAGGTCTACGCCGAGGCGCTGATACGCTTTGTCCCGCTGTCGGTCTTCTCCTGGCTCGTTGGCACGCTCGGTCCCGGCGCGAAACACCTGTTTTTTGGCGTCGTGCTCATCGGCGCGGGCATCGTCGCGGCGGCGACCGGGCTGCTCTATTGCGCAATTCGATCCGCCATCTTGCGGCGCACCGGGCGCGCCGATCAGAATGACCAGAGCACGCTGGCTGCCTCCGTGCCGACATATACCGAGATTCCGCTGATGGTGCTGCTGCTCTGGCTGGTGACGGCGGGCATCCTCGCGCCACTGGTGGGCGGCGGCTTCTTGGGCGCGGGCTTCGCCGAGGGTGTCGCCGGGACGTTGCTGACCCAACTGCTACCCGATATCGCGTTCGCGTTGGCGTTCATCTGGCTGCTGCGATCGACGCTATTGCTGCATCCACAGACGGGCGCGTCGGCTGAGGCCACCATGCAACTGACCCGGCGCCGGCTGCTCAACCGCGGGCTGACGGCTATCGTCGTCGCGGCGGGCGGCACGCTGGCGTGGCAGTTCATCTCCTCCAACTTCGGCTTCAGCCCCACGCGCCGGCCACCGCTGAACGTTGGCAACGCGCCGCAACGCATCGTTCCCGCGCCACAGCCAACCTACGGCCCATGGACCTCGCTCGCTGGGCAGACAGCCGAGGTGACGCCGACGTCGAAGTTCTACTACGTCTCGAAGAATTTCGTCGGCGACCCGCAGATCGACGCCAGGACATGGCAGCTCACGATCACCGGCAGCGTCAATACGCCCGTGACGCTTACCTACGATCAGCTTCGGGCGCTACCAGTGGTGGAGCGCTACCACACGCTCGAATGTATCAGCAATGAGGTCGGCGGCGACTTGATGAGCAACGCCTACTTCCGGGGCACGCGGCTGGCTGACCTGCTCGACTACGCGGGGATACGTCCCGGCGCCAACGAACTGGTCTTCCGCGCCGCCGATGACTACAGCGACCGTCTGCACCTGAGCCAGGCGATGGATCCGCTCTCGCTGATCGTCTATGAAATCAACGGCGCGCCGCTGCCACAGGCGCACGGATACCCAGCGCGGCTGCTGATCCCCGGCCTCTACGGCATGAAGAATGGCAAATGGCTCACCTCGCTGGAGGTGAATACGGGCGACTACATGGGCTACTGGGAGACACGCGGCTGGACCAAAGAGGCGAAGGTAAAGATGACTTCGCGCATCGATCTGCCCACCGATGGCGCGGTGCTGACGAGCAAATCGACCTGGATCGCCGGTGTCGCCTTTGCCGCCGACCGTGGCATTGGCCGGGTGGAGGTCAGCACAGATGCTGGCGCGACCTGGCAGCCCGCGACACTGCGGCGTCCACTCGGCGCGCTGACCTGGGTACTCTGGCAATATCAGTGGCAGCCGACCGCTGGCTCGCATGTGTTGGGAGTGCGCGCCATCGATCTGCAGGGCAACGTGCAATCGGCCTCACAGGCGTCACCGTTACCTGATGGCTCTTCTGGCTATCACGCCGTGCAGGTCTTCGTCGGCTGAGCGCGACACCTCTCGCGCCGGTTGACAATCCTCAAATATACGCACCATCTATACGCCGAATGTGTGACGTATCTGTGTTTGTTTGGCCATAGACAAGCTATTCGTCTCGTGATATGATTAGAAAACTTGCAGCGTATCTTGCAATGCCTCATCAAAGATCGTTCGGATGCTGTTGGTGTGGATATCCATATACCTAACAGGCGCCTGGTTGCAAGTAGTGGTGGACGTTTCCCTTGAATTGAAGCGGACTTCTAGAAGGGTCGCACTCCGTGCACGCATCATCTCAGATTCAATCCCGCGCCTCTCTCCGCGCAATCTTGCCACTGCTCAGTCTTCTCAGTGTTCTCGCCCTGGTGATCATGGCCTGTGGAGAATCGACGAACAACACCAGCAGTAGTACAACCACCGGCTCATCAGCGACTTCTGCGCCAACAGCAAAGCCTAAGGCTACATTTGCACACTTTGGCGATGGCACATTCCAAGTCGGCAAAGATATCCAGCCTGGCACCTACCGTACTAGAGAGGGCTCATCGGGTTGTTACTACGCGCGACTCAAGGGATTCGGCGGCTCCGTGGAGGACATTATTGCGAATAACACCACCGATGCACCTGCAATTGTGACAATCGCCGCAACTGATAAGGGATTCGAATCTCAAAGTTGCGGTACATGGACGAAAGATTTGTCGCAAATAACAAAGAGCAAGACAACCTTTGACGACGGGATGTATATCGTCGGCACGGACATCACTCCAGGAACCTATAAGAATACCGGTGTTCAAGGGTGTTACTATGCCAGGTTGCGGAACTTTAGCGGCTCGCTCGATGCGATCATCGCCAACAATAACGTCGACTCAACGGCCATTGTGACCATAGCCTCATCCGACAAGGGGTTCGAGTCGAATGGATGTGGAACCTGGACGAAACAGTAGAATAATCTACCAAGTGCGGTCGCCTAACCGCCCCCTTCCCATG
>DAHUXT010000199.1 GCA_027307065.1 Ktedonobacteria bacterium | reverse complement strand
CCATCGCCTTCCGCAAGGTGGGTAGCATCCGCCAGTCGGCGCGGTTCGGCGCGAGCGCGATCATCGCGCTGTTGCACGATGCGCTGGTGGTGCTGGGATTGTGGGCGATCTTCGGCCACTTCTTTGGCTTCAAGGTTGACTCGCTCTTCCTGACGGCCATCCTGACGGTCATCGGCTTCTCGGTGCACGATACGAGTGTGGTGTTCGACCGCATCCGCGAGAACATGGGCCGCCGCACGGCGGAGTCGTTCGATACGGTGGTGAACGCCAGCCTGGTGCAGACGATGACGCGCTCGCTCAACACGTCGCTGACGGTGCTCTTCACGCTGGCGGCGCTGACGCTTTTCGGCGGCGAATCGATCCGCGAGTTTACGCTGGCGCTGCTGATCGGCATCGCGTCGGGCACGTATTCCTCGATCTTCAACGCCAGCATGATTCTGGATGTCTGGGAGACGCGGGAGTACCGCAACTGGTTCAAACGCTCGCCAGCGACGTCCGCCGCGGCGCGGCCAAAGCGCGAGTTGGTGGGCAGCCGCTAGCCCGAATCGACGGTGGTTGGCGCGGGAAAATCTGCCGCAAACAGGTTGACGCCAACCACGGAGGCGGTGTATACTACGGCCTGCGGCCCGCGAAGATGAACGCTTTGCGCCGCGGCCACCATTCCTCGGTAGCTCAATGGTAGAGCGGGCGGCTGTTAACCGCTAGGTTGTAGGTTCGAGTCCTATCCGAGGAGCCACAAACCTTCTTCCCTCAAACAGATCACAGACGTGCCCAGGTCGCGATAAGCGCCTGGGTTTGTTTGTGATCTGGCTCGCGAGCATCCTCACCGTAAGCTCTTCGGTTTCAATCATTGTGCCATAGTCGCCACATATGCCAAACGGTCTTTGCGGTAGCACCTTGATAGCGTGGCTCATAGCGGTGTGATTTTCCGACCCCAGCGGGATTGGCTGCACCGACCAGGAGGCCTGGACTCGGCACCTGCCGATGCGAAGTGAGCGTGCAGCTAATGCTATCATAGTAAGATCAAACAGGCCGCGAGAGGGCGGAATGCGCCGCACCCTGGGAGTATAGCAATGGATAACGACGCTAACCGATATTCGCCGCCAGCTTCCGCGATGCGAAGTCCCGCTGGGAATCCACCCTCGGCTGGCTGGCCGTCGCGCTTTGGGTATCCGGACCCCTGCTGGGCGCGGTCCTCCCGTGGCTGCTTCCCGCTGACTGGCCGCTCGATGCGCGTCATAATCTCTCTGACATCGGCTTCCTTCTCTATCTCGTTGGTGTCGCGCTCTACACCGCATTGGCCCTCCGCAGCGATCGGCGGAAGGGGTTCACCACCACGCGTCAATTCCTCCGGTACTGGAGCGCGCGCCTGGTCCTACTCGGGGGTGTCGCCTTCGCGCCGTTCGCGGTATGGCTGTCCATCGCAGATCTGCTTGGCCCGCCACTTCGGCTGATGTTCCCGACCTCTCTGCCGCCTGCCGCAGACCTGGCCATGGGCGGTGCGCTCTGCCTCTCCCTCCTCGGCATGTTGCTCGTGCTCCCCGAGCTCCTCTGGCGCTCGTGGCGTGAACGGCGCGCTCGCCGAGCGACGGGAGCGGAACGCGGGTAGCCCGAGAGCCCTCACTTCGACACCGCCTCCCAGGACACCGACCTGCGCGACGCCGTCCGGATGATAGAGAGCCTGCGCTTCGTCTGGTGCGCCGCCCTGCACAAGCGCCAACAACTCTTCCGGCAAACTTGGAATGTTACCGTTTGCCTGTTCGGTCGTCTTGGTAAACAACCAGGGGTAATCTGGTGTGGCCCTGCTCCATATACTCTCGGCTGACGAGCAGGAGCGAGCAGGCGCCTGTGCCGAAGAGGCAGGGGGATTTCAATGTGGTTCCGCAAGCTCGTCACATTCATCCTGGAGGCGCTGCTGGGGCTGTTCATGGTCTACACCACCTACACGTTGTTTGCCTGGACTCCGGAAGTCGTCACCAAGGTGCGTGATGCGCTCAACTATCCGCAGTGGTATTGGCAGTTGGCTGGTGTGCTCGCCGCGATCGGCGCCGTCGCGTTGCTCGTGGGTCTCTTCAATCGCGCCGTAGGTGCGTTCGGTGCCCTGTGGTCGGTCGCCTATTTCATTGGCGCGTGCGCCTCGCATATCGTTCGCGGTGACTGGGCAGATGTCTACCTGCCGCTTATTTTCCTCGTGCTGGCCGCTATCCTGGTGTGGCTGCGGTGGGGCGACGCAAAGCCGATGCGGGCGCGGCTTGGCATGGCATAGGCAAGCGCGCCAACCCGCAGATGCATCACCACCGATCGATGTGGCGCAGGGCGTGGCGTCAGCATGACGCTGAGTCACGCCAAGTACGCATCCCGGACCGCAAGTTGGCCCTCTGGGCACACCAACAACTGGCATGCTCTGACGGCTCAACGGGACGGGTCGGCGGTCGAGAGAAGGAGCGGCAGGAAGTGGGCACGTTGTTACCGGATAACCGTGGCTGCTCCTTGCCTCATTCGATGGAGCGCGGCGTCGGGATTCAATATCCGCTCGATGTGGGCGTTGTGTTCGGGGAGGATGGCCCATTATTCGGGCCACCACAGGCGGCCAGCCCGACGCAGAGGAAGGCGCAGAGAAAAACGGCGAGTAGCCAGGGAGACACAAGCCGTCTACGTGATTGCCGCATCTGTCAGTCCCTTCCGATGATGTATCAGTTCCAGGCCGGTTCTACCTTCCCGGTCGAAGAAACTACGACAAAGGGTTACGCCACACTGCGCAATCACGCCTGCGCCAAGCCTTCGTCATGAGTTTTCGCCCGTCTCCTGTGCCTCCTTGCGCGCCGATGAGGCAAGCAACAGTCGGCGTCCTGGAAGCTAGCACCTACAGTGGTCGCCTGACAACCATTGATCGAGAGATAACGACTGCGCGTTCATCAGCGTGGGAAGCGGGGGCGGTACGACCCGCGGATGGCAGTGACCGTGCGAAATGCCAGCAGCGCGAAGCCACAGACCGCCGCCAGCCCCACAATGATCCCGACCGCGATGATGATCGCATCGGGTGCGCCCAGTGTTGTGGCGATGAGGGCGCCAAACACACCAGCCACTACGGAGTTGATCGCGGCAACGAGATTGGGCGTGCCCGCAAGAAAGCGGCTCAAGCGGATGCTGACGTTGTACCCATACGACTGGAGGATGCTTGCCTGGTCGTCAAAATGCGCCGTCACCAGATACGGCTCCAGTTCGGGCGCAAGCTCCATGTAGGCATGTCGCAGACGGTTCATTCCCACCACCAGCCAGTGGTCGTCGCTGTTGGCGTCGGCCAGCCGAATCACCGTCGCCACACCCACCAGCAACACGACCGGCAGCACCAGCAGCGCGAAGAGATGAAACGCTGGCCCGAAGGCCGTCGCCTGGGCAACCAGGGCCAGCGCCACGACCGAGGCCGAGAGGACGGTGACGAACATTGAGGCGCGGCTAAAGACTTCATTCCAGGTCATGCTGCGGGTGGCGAGCAGGCCCCAATGCTCTGTCGCCAGAATCTGCACGCGCACCGCGTCGGTGACCCCGCTCCGATCGGAGAGCGGAGACGATGTCGTCGTATCAGGGGCAGTGGGCAATCGGTCGTTCATGATCCCCTCCAATGATGCATTCTCCGGTCGCTTGACTCTCAGACGGGCGCAGGCTATTTTCCAGGCGCCATCACTCGGCTGAACGTTGCAAGCTGTCGGAAATGGTAGCTGTCAACAGTGTACACCGCGCGTGGCGCGTATTCGTTACCAAAAGCGTTACGACAGGCGATCGCATTGCCGATTCCGGCGACGCGTGCTGATCGTTCGATGCGGTTCGTTATACATGGCAAATGTGGCCTCATCAGTGCATTGGGGAAGGGGCGAACTATGGCACACGCGGAAAATAGCATCACCATTGGCCGACCAGTAGCGACCGTCTTTGCATTCATCCTCGATGGGACCAACGGACCACTGTGGCGTCCCACGGTGCTCGACGTCGCGCGTGTTCCCGGCACAGCCGATGGCGTCGGCGCTCAGTACAAGCAGGGACTCAAAGGGCCAGGCGGCAGGCGCATCGACGGCGACTACGAAATCACCGAGTGCGAACCGAACAGCATCATTCGTTTCCAGGTGACCGCTGGGCCAGCCCGCCCAAACGGCACGTATCAGTTTGCCGCCGCCGGAGACGCGACCCGCCTCACATTTACGTTGGACTATCAGCCGCGTGGCCTGGCAAAACTGATGGATCCGGTAATCGAGCGCACCATGCGGAGCGAGGTTGCCATGCTGGCGAACCTCAAAGTCTACCTCGAACAACACGCATAGATTCGTGGTGGCCGAGCACGTGTATCGCGTTGGTAACTATAGCCTCGCAGCAGGTGATCGCTCTTGCCGTGCGGCATAAAGTCTCGCTGGGAAATTCAGATCGTGCGAGTCACACACCAGTGTGCACCAAGGATCGAATCACTCTCAGAGGCTGAGCCCATAGAGGCTGACAAACCAGGGGACCGACGTCAGCCACAAGCCCAGAAGCACACAGAAGAGGATGCCACCCGCTACCGGCAACCACCAGCCTGGCAGTCCCGGCAGGCGCACGAGCAGCACCTTAGTCGCGAAGGCCCCGTATAGGAACGCACCGAACCCCGCATGGATTGCGACACGCGGGTCGAGCGGATGCTGGCCGACCAAGTTGATACAGTGATAGGCAATCGGCAAGGTGAGGAGCAATGTCAGTCGACCTGCCCAGCGGTGAACGATGTAGTAAAAGTGCCCGCGCGGCGGAAACCGCAGCAGTCCGAACATGCGCGCCGCCCATAGGAGTTGGCCGCTAGCGAGCACGAGGACCGCCGATGTCAGCCAGACTTTCATGTGGGCAAAGTCGCTAAAGCCGAGGGAGAAGGTGGGCATGGATGCGGGCCATGCAAGTCGGCCCAGCGCCAGCGCGCCGACCAGTAGCGCGCTCAGTAGCCAAAGGCCCAACGGCAGCAGTATCCACCATGCCCGTCGTGCGGTAGCTCGCCGCTTGAATGCCACGTTCGTCATCGGTGCCTTTTCCTTGCAAACGTCCTGATGGAAGGCGGCCCCTGCACGGGGGCGCCCAAGGCGTGTCTGGCTGACCGCTCCCTTCTGGAGATTCGCGATTGGTTACACCGCAACCTACGGTGAGGCGTGTCTAGCGGATACACATACCATGCATTGCTCGCTGCAAGATGATGCTCCGCGCAGCATGCCGCAGGCGACGCACCCCGTGCTCGCTGCACCATGCTGCGCGCACATGCCGGCAGTGGCTCGTCGTTGGCCCATCGAGCCACGTTGGCGACCGTCCCTTTTGGCGCATGTCACGGTTCACCGCTACGAGCAGCTTTGACATCAGCGAGCGTCCTGTGGTATACTGACCTGGTTGTCTGTGATGCGGCCAACCGGGTGCGCAGAGCATGCGTGCCGGATTGCCTCCGCACAACAGCTGTATCTTCCCCCAGTCGGCCTCGTGTGAAGGTCCACTATGCCCGATGGCACGGTGGACGTTTTTGTGTGACGCGTATCCGGTCCATGTGGTGAGATAAAACGGCGAGCCCAGGCCCTTTGCGGGGTGGGTGCGCCTGGAAGGAATACGCGTGTCTGTTAGTTTGTCTCCTCGAATCTCATCGTCCGCACTCCAAGCGCCCACTGGCAGCGATGCGGCCGCTGTATCGTCTTTCGCTCAACTCGGCGCACGTGGCGCCACCGTGGGCGCGCTCGCCCGCCAGGGCATCGAGACCCCGACCCCGATCCAGGTGCGGGCTATCCCGCCATTGCTGGCTGGTCGCGACGTGATTGGCCAGTCACGTACGGGGTCCGGCAAGACCATTGCCTTTGGGCTGCCGCTCGTCGAACGTGTGGACCCACGCCTGCATCGTGTACAGGCGCTCGTGCTTGTGCCCACACGCGAGTTGGCCGCCCAGGTGGGCAACGTGCTTGCCTCGCTTGATGGTGGGCGCGGCTTACGTGTCGCTCAACTGGTTGGCGGGCGCCCGCTTGGGCCGCAACGTCAGGCATTGCTTTCCGGCGCTCAGATCGTGGTCGGCGCGCCTGGCCGTGTGCTGGATCATCTGCGCCAGGGCAACCTGAACCTGAGCGAACTTGCCCTTGTGGTGCTGGATGAGGCCGACCAAATGCTCGACGCGGGTTTCGCGCCTGATGTCGAGCGCATTTTGGCGATGACCCCGCCGACACGCCAGATGGCCCTCTTCACTGCCACGCTGCCCGAGTGGACCATTCGCATTGCGGGGCGCTTTCTGCGCGATCCGGTGCGCGTAGTGGCCAGTTCGGGTGCGATCCAGCCGACTCCGGCCATTGCCCAGACGGTTTACGTCGTTCCAGCGGGACTCCGCCGCGCCGCTCTCGTGGCTCTGCTCGACCGCCGCCGCGACGCCCAGGGCACCACGCTGGTATTCGGGCGGACAAAGCATGGCGTCAGAAAGCTTGCCCGCCAGCTCGCGGCAAGCGGCTATCCAGTCGCCGCGCTCCAGGGCAACATGAGCCAGAACGCCCGTGAACGGGTCGTCGCCGATTTCCGCGCTGGCCGGGTTCCGGTGCTGCTGGCAACCAATGTGGCGGCGCGAGGACTCGACGTCGATTCGATCGAGCAGATTATCAACTATGAGCTGCCAGAATCCGCCGAACTGTTCACGCATCGCATCGGGCGCACGGCACGCATGGATCGCGAGGGCGAGGCCATTACCTTGATCACACCGGATGATATGCCAGCCTGGCAGAAGATCGGGCGTGATCTGGGCAACAAGTTGCAGCCGCGGCCGTGGCCACACGCCGACATGCCGCTTGACAGCGAGCAGGAATTGGCGCGGGGTAGAGCCGTCGAGGTCACGCAGGCGACAGCCGATCGTCGGACGCACACCCATACCCGCGCGCCGCGTATGACGCGTACGATCCGTGTGCCGCGTGCGACGACCTCCGCACAGCGAGGGCCTGGATT
>DAHUXT010000198.1 GCA_027307065.1 Ktedonobacteria bacterium | reverse complement strand
GATCCAACAGCGGAGTGAGCCCCAGTTTGTCGAGTAGTACGCGATGGCCGCGTTCGACCGAGATATGCCCGGCGATGAGATAGTCACGGACGAGCGGAGACAGCTTTTCCGCCACCAGTGCCGCCGAACCCGCAATGAAGCCATCCAACACCACGGGCATGCGCCGCGCCGCGCCGCCCAGGATAACGCCGACCAGCCCGGCAATCTCGAATCCGCCGACCTTTGAGAGGACGTCCAGCGCATCGTCTCGATTCGGCGTATTGACCGCGAGTGCGCGCTCAATCACCGCGATTTTGCGCGCTAACTGCGCATCGTCGATGCCTGTGCCACGTCCGGTGACGTCGGCGGGGTTCGCTCCAGTCAGCACAGCGGTAATAGCACTGGCAGCGGTCGTGTTGCCAATGCCCATCTCGCCCGTCGCCACCATCTGCACGCCATCGCTCGCGAGCGATTCGACCACGACGATACCCGTCTCGATCGCGTCCAGCGCCTGTTCTCTCGTCAGCGCGGGTCCCTGGGCCATGTTGGCGGTTCCAGGGGCCACCTTGTGCGCAAGCAATCCCGGATGCTTAAGAGAACTCGCGACGCCGATATCCACGACAATGACCCGCGCTCCCACGACGCCCGCCAGCGCGTTGATCGCCGCGCCGCCACGCAGGAAATTGAGCACCATCTGCGGCGTAACCTCAGCGGGATATGCGCTCACGCCTTCGGCAGTAACGCCGTGGTCGCCAGCCATCACCACAATTGCCTTTTGCGCCAGAGATGGCTGCTCCTGACCCGAAATGCCCGCAATCTGGATTGCGAGCGCCTCCAATCGCCCCAGACTGCCCGCGGGCTTCGTCAGTTGCGCCTGGCGGGCGCGCGCCGCCGCCATCACAGTCTCATCAAGCGGTGCGATTGCCGCGATGGTCGCGGCCACGTTCGCGCGAAGATGCTCCTCCATGTGCTACAACCTTTCATGTAGAGAGACTTATACGTGCGCCATAGCATCATCCGTTCGTGTATCTTCATCAACCTCGGCCATTGGCACACCGTATGCTAGATGGTAACGAGAAAGACTACACAGACTCAACGCTCGAAAGGAAATTCACAGTATGGCTTCCAAACAGGTAACGCTCGAGGCAGAGCGTCGCACCGTGATGGGCAAGAAGGTCAAACACCTGCGCCACGACGGGATTATCCCGGCCAACATCTACGGGCACCAGCAAGATTCGCTCGCGATCCAGGTCAACGCGCATAAGATGGAGCAGGCGCTAAAAACGCACGGCGCGACGCAGCTCTATAAGCTGGTGATTGCCCCGGACGGCACCGAAGATACCGTCATCGTGCGGCACATCACGCGCCAGCCCGCCACCAACTTCATCCAGCACATTGACTTCTTCCATGTGAAGATGTCTGAACCAATGCACGCTAGAGTACCCATCAGGCTTGTGGGCGAGCCGCCCGCTGTCAAGATACATGATGGCGTGCTGATTCAAACGCTGGACTATGCTGAAGTCGAGGCGCTGCCCGCTGAGTTGCCCGAGGCGCTCGAGCTCGACATCAGCGACATGGAGGAGCTCAACTCGTCGCGTACTGCCAGCGCGCTGAAGATTCCCCGAAAAGTGACGCTAATCACTCCCGAAGACGAAGTCGTCGTCAGCATTCTGGCGCCACGTGTGGCCGCCGAGGAAGTACCCGCCGCCGCGGAAGTTCAGCCTGCTGAGGGTGAGGCTGTCGCGAGTGAGGCGCCCGCAGAGGAGTCTCCGGCCACGCCCGCAGAGTAAGACACGTTTTTCAGCTTACTTTCCAGTGTACCCCTCCCCGACATCATGGGGAGGGGTTTCTGCAAGCACTGGAAGTGATGGAGTCGCCTTAGAGCAGCGCCTCCAGGTCGTCGAGGTAGCGCCCGAAGGAGTTGAGCGCCTCTTGTACCGGCGCGGGTGTTGACAGATCAACGCCCGCATCTCGCAGCAAGTTGATGCTGTAGTCCGATGAGCCTGCCTGAAGGAAGCGCAGGTAGCGATCCACAGCTGGCTGCCCCTCTGCGAGAATCTGGCTCGCCAGCGCGGATGACGCCGAGATGCCGGTCGCGTACTGATACACGTAGAAGCTGGAATAAAAGTGGGGAATGCGCGCCCATTCGTTGGCGATCAGATCATCCACCTGCACCACCGGCCCATAGTACGTGTCGTTCAGCCGCTTGAAGATCGCCCCCAGCGATTCTGGCGTCAGCGCCTCACCCGCCTCGGCCTGAGCGTGCATGTCGCGCTCGAACTCGGCGAACAACGTCTGGCGGTGCAGTGTGGTGCGGAAGGTCTCGAGCGCGTGATTGATGACATACATGCGCAGCGAACGATCCGTCGTCGTTTGCAACAGCGAGTGCGTCAGCAGCGCCTCGTTCAGCGTGGAGGCAACCTCAGCCACAAAGAGCGTGTAGCTGCTGTAGGGATAGGGCTGCGTCTGCCAGGTGAAGTACGAGTGCATCGAGTGGCCCATCTCATGCGCCAGCGTGAACATGCCGTCCATGGTATCGTGGAAGTTCAGCAGCACGAACGGATTCGTGCCGTGACTGCCCCAGCTATAGGCACCTGAGCGTTTCCCCTCGTTCTCGTAGACATCGATCCAGCGCGACGAGAACCCGCGCCGCACGACCGAAACATACTCTTCGCCCATCGGCGCGAGCGCCTGCGCGATCTGTTGCTGCGCCTCAGCGAAACTGACCTTGTACTCGACCTCCGGAACCATAGGTACGTACAGGTCATACATGTGCAGATCGTCCAGCCCCAGCAGCTTCTTGCGGAGCGTGAGGTAGCGATGTAATATCGGCAGGTTGTTATTAACGGTGGAGATGAGATTGTCGTAGACGCTGACCGGAATATTGTGCGGCTCCAGCGCGGCGTGGAGCGAGCTATCATAATGGCGGGCGCGCGCAAAGAACATATTGCGTTTGACCTGCGCGCCGAGCATCGCCGCCATGGTGTTGCGATACGATTCATATGTGCCAAACATCGCCTCGAACGCGGTGCGGCGCACGTCGCGATCACGTCCTTCGAGGAAGTGCGAGACAAAGTTGCCTTGCGTGAGCTGCACCTCATTGCCGTCGGCATCGCGAACCGAGGGAAGTTTGAGATCAGCCGTGCTGAACATCTCGTAGATACGCTCAGGCGCGTTGCCAAGCTCCGCCGCCTGGGCCATCAGCGCCTCCATCTCAGCGGTGAGGATATGTGGTCGTTCGCGGGTGATCTCATCGAGGGAGTGGCGATAGACCTGGAGCCGCGGTTCTTCCGTCAGCAAGGCATCGAGCCGCTCTTGTGGAATCGCCAGAATCTCTGGCGTCTGATAGGCCGTTGCGGTATTGATGTCGTTCGCCAACGTGGTTACACGGTCGGCCATCGCCTGATAGGTGTTGTCCGTGCTATCCTGATGCAGACGCATATATGCATACACGAACAGACGTCCAAGGATGTCACCAGCAGCATCTCGCCGCGTGAGCGCCTCCAGCAGACGCTGCGCTGAGTCGCCAAGATGTCCCTGCAACTCGAGTAGTCCCGGCTGCATCGCGCTGCCCTTCGCGAAATCAGCCTCCCATGTCTCGTTCGTGGGATAAATGGTCTCGAGTTCCCAGGTATCTTCGATGTTGACTTCACTTCGCTTCGGTCGCGTCTGCATATGAGCTCCTCAGGTGAGAATTGCCGTGCCGCTAGCGCACATACAGTACTATATCGCATCGCTGCACGCGCACCGCTCATGTGTCGCACACGTGTCGCACACACACTGAACCATTTGCGCTAGGCCGACGATTTCACGACGATGTCCAGGCGACACAATCACCCTGATACAATGCGCTAGACGTGCATGACACGATAAAGGCAGGCATACTGAGTGACCCGACCACTTCCCTCTGAGAGCGGCGCCAGGCTGCCACGAACGTTTTATGAGCGTCCAACGCTGGATGTCGCGCGCGATCTCATCGGCAAGACGCTCTACCGCAGCGCGCCCGACGGTGTAACCGCTGGCGTCATCGTCGAGACGGAGGCATATGTCGCCGCCATTGATCCCTCGGCGCATGGCTACCGTGGCAAGACGCAACGCAACGCGACGATGTTTGGGCCTCCGGGCCACGCCTATGTCTACTTCACCTATGGCATGCACTTCTGCCTCAATGTCGTCACCGAGGATGTGGATGTCGCCGCAGCGGTGTTGCTGCGCGCGCTGGAGCCAACCGTCGGTATCGAGATCATGCGGAGTCGCCGGGGCGAGCATATTGCCGATCGCGATCTGGCGCGAGGTCCGGGGCGGCTATGCGCTGCCATGGCGCTTGATATCGCCGACAACGGCCAAGACCTGGAAGGGCACGCGCTCTGGATTGCGGAGACGCCTGGCTTTCCTGCTGACGCGCCTGTATTGGCAACGCCACGCATCGGCATCACCCAGGCAGTAGACTGGCCCTGGCGATTCGTGCTGGCTGGCAGTCCATGGGCCTCGGGGCGAAAGACGGCGAAGCCAGCAACCACAGATACGTCGCACGCCGAAAATAGGCCCAAAGAAAGGGGTGCCAAAAGAGCAAAGATGTGATAAGCTATGCTATTGACGGGGTTTAGGCGCTTGCGGAGAGAATAAGCACGCGCCCGCCCGCGAGGGAATCGGTGAAGCGGATTTCTAACGCGAAGAAAGGAGACTGGATGTGAGGTCTGCGTCTCCATCCAGGCAACAGGTACAAGAGTGACTGAGGTTTTGATTAAAGAGGGCGAGTCCTTCGACCAGGCTCTCAAGAAGTTCACGCGCAAGGTTCAGCAGGACGGCCTGCTCTCTGAGGCGAAACGCCGCCAGCATTACGAGCCGCCCAGTGTCAAGCGCAAGCGCAAGGCAGACGCCCGCGAGCGCAAGGCCCGCAAGGCTCGCGCCAAAGCCGCCGCGATGGGCTACTAGGCCGAAAGCGCCGGGTAGCTGTCGGCGTGCTGTACGTGCGCCCTCATTTCGATTCGCAACCGACCAGATAGCCGCAAGATGCGCGATCTACTGGTCGGTTTGTGGTACCTCAAGCGATGTCACGATTCAGTTGCGCGGAAAGCCGTCATACTCGGTGAGGCGCTGTATCTGCGCCGTGTGGTCAATGTCATGCACGATTGCCAGCATTACCCAGCCGCGTAGACTGAGCTCGCCGAAAAAGCTGGAGTCGCGCCGAGCAGTAAGATCGGCATCGCCAGGAATGGCAGCGATAGCCGCTAACAGGCGCTCGGTGGCGTCGCCCAGTCGGCCTGCGAGTTCAGTCTTGGGCACGTCGTTGTGCGCGTGGTCGCCCAGCCCTCGCGGCATCACGTCGAACTGTTCGCGTTTGCCGACAAGCCGCCCCATGTGCATCAGATACCAGTTCTCGGTGGCAATGATGTGCGTGACCGCCTGCGTCGCCGACCAGAGGTCCTTGCCCTGCGCTGACGTTTCGCTCTGCGCGGCGGGTGGCTGCCACCACAACTGGTCTTGCGACCAGCCTTCGACCAGCGCCTGTTCGGTGGCACGGGTCATCCGTAGCGCCTCGGCCAATTCCGCGAGGGTGTAAAGGCACCCCGCGTCATCCACGCTCAACTCGCCAGATTGCATGCGACTCTGCAATTCCCGAAGATCGTCGTAGGTCAATTCGCTCATTCGCGATGTTCTCCTCATATGCCCACGGTCGCAGCGTTCACAGCGGGCACCCGCCACGATTGACGCCGCCACGCTCGTACTGCTATAACCCCTGAGAGAAACAACTCAACATCGACTCGCTGTGGAGATACTATGCTCGATCAATTACGTGGGCGCAACCTCGCGCACGTCGGATGCACAATCGGCCTGGTTGCTGGTTTGTTGTTAGGGTTGATCGCCGCGCTCATCGTGATCCAGGTGATGCAAAACCTCTCTGCCGTCAATGTAGCAACCGTGCTGTGGATCGGCGCAACGGTGGCGCTTGGCGCCCTCGGCTATTTTGTCGGCGGTCGTGTCTCGCGTCGTCTTTGGGGCGAAAAACCAGGCGATTCTTGAGCTGCCGAGATACGCCTGTCTGCTCGCTGCAACTCCCATCACATCTACGCGTATCCCTAACGGAACCCGCTGCAGTCTCATGCGCGGTGGATGACACCGCATCTGCGCGGGATGCATCAGAACAGGGAGCTTATGATGAGCCAGCAGGCGGTAGCTTTTGATCATTCACTCGTCACCTCAGCGTTTGATCTTCCCGGATTCGCGATCGTTCGCAATTACGGACTGGTGCGCGGAATCATTGTCCGCTCGCGCAGCATCTTCGGCAACATCGGCGCGTCATTTCAGCAACTCGCCGGTGGCAACATCTCGATTTATACCGAATTGTGCGAGCGCGCCCGCGTAGACGCCTACGAGTTGATGATTCAGCACGCGGCGCAGATCGGCGCGAACGCGGTCATTGGCGTGCGCTACGACGCCACCGAGATCACGCAGGGCGTCTCCGAAGTGCTGTGCTACGGAACCGCCGTCTTCGTGCAGCCTGGCCAGCGCTAGGCTCTCCTTCGTAGCGAATCACTGCCCCTTGTCCGCACGAATTGAGGATGAGGGGCATTTTGCCGTTCATGGGTACGTTGTCACGCCAGGCGCACCTGGGACGGGAAGCCGCTGAAGCGAGCGCGCAGCACTTCGACTCCATCCTGATTAGTGTAGACTCCGACGCCCGTCATTCGGCGGCGAGCCGTATCGCGCTCGGAGAACTCGACGACGCAGGTGATGGTATCACCAGGGTAGACAGGCGCGAGATACTCGAAGGTCATCTCTGTCGCCAGAAAGCCGACGAGACCACCGATGTGTGTCGCCATGCTGGCCGTCAGCAAGCCCGGCACAATGCGCCCGCCATACCAGCTTTCACGAGCGAACAATTCATCCTGATGGTAGGGGTTGAGGTCACCGGTGATGCCACAGAACAGCGTGGCGTCAGCCTCGGTGAATGTTCGCCTCCAGATAAATTGCTTGCCCAGCGGAATCTGTTCAAAGGCCT
>DAHUXT010000197.1 GCA_027307065.1 Ktedonobacteria bacterium | reverse complement strand
GAGCTTCGGCGCGAACTTGAGACCATCCGCGAGCATCGCGGCGAGCGCCGGCGGGAGCGGACAAGCAAGGCGATTCCCGTCGTCGCCATCGTCGGCTATACCAACGCCGGCAAGTCAACGCTCTTCAACAAGCTGACCGACGCCGGCGTCCTTGCCGAAAATAAGCTCTTCGCCACGCTCGATCCGACCACTCGCCAGGTTATCCTGCCCAGCCACGGCGAAGTGCTGATGACCGACACCGTCGGCTTCATCCAGAAGCTGCCGACCAGCCTCGTCGCCGCCTTCCGCGCCACGCTGGAGGAGGTCATCGAGGCGGACATTCTGCTGGAGGTGGTGGACATCACCCACGACAACGCCATCGAGCAGAGCCAGACGGTAGACGACGTCCTGCGCGAGCTGGGAGCAGCCGATAAGCCGCGGGTCACAGCGCTCAACAAAATCGATTTGCTCGCAAACCCCGATGATGTCGACCTCTCGCTCTTCCCCAACGCTGTCGCCGTCTCTGCGCGCACAGGATCCCATCTTGACGATCTGATGCGCACGCTTGGCACTGTGCTGGCGGATGAGATGGTGCGCTTCACTGTGTTGCTGCCGTATGATCGCGGCGACATGGTCGAGGCGTTTCACCGGCGCGGGCACGTCATCCGACAAGAGGCACAGGAGCAAGGCACAATCATCGAAGGTACACTGCCACGGCAGATCGTGGCGGCTTTCGCGCCCTGGCGCGTCACCCACGCGATGACCAAACGCGCCGCTCGCCGCCAACGGACCCGCGAGCATGCGGCAGAGCACCAGCCAACGACGTGATGTTTGCGCGGCAGCGCGGCAGCTCCTCATAGGTGGGTAAGCACTGACGTGTTGCGTCGTGGTCAGGCGGCCCTCTCCCCCTACCCCCTCCCCGACGCGGGGAGGTGCACTGAGGCGACCATGCAGGCTCTGCAAGCCCCGCTCCCTTCAGGGGGACGGGTTGGGGAGGGGTCTGGTCGTCTCGTCGCCATCGCCTCATTCGTTCATGATCCACCGCCATATCCCTGAGCGACTGCACCGTTTCAGCGTGTGATGCCGGATTAGGGAGCTAGTCCACCAAACTTTTGTGAAATTGCTCCTTTTCGCCAGCGCGAGACACCTGTACAATAACTCCTATATTCGGGATCACCTCAGCCCGGAAGAGGAGAGATTGTATGGGCGCCAATGTGTCATTCGCGCTCCCATTCCCCATCGACTTGCCAGATCACATTGGCGGGTTCGCGGCACCCCTGGTGATCGCCTTCGACATCGGCCTGGCGCTGCTCGTGGCGTTACTGCTGCTCTTTATCCAGCGCACCGTTCGTGTTGGCCAACACCTCCATTCTGCGAGCCGCGAGGGACGCAAGCTCTCGCAGACGCCGGAGCCGACGCCGCTGACGAGCTTCCGGCGCAACGGAGTGCCTGGCGACCCGCTGAATGTGCGTGTGGTGGCGACCGAGGCGCAATTGGGCGCGGCGTTCGCCAGTGCTGGCTGGTATCGTGCCGACGAGATCACGCTGATCACCGCGCTTCGCATCTCGATCGATTCGCTGCTGGCGCGCAAATACGGCACCGCGCCGGTCAGTAATCTCTACCTCTTTGGCCGGCGCCAGGATATCGCCTTCGAGCAGCCCGGCAGCAGTGTGCGCGAGCGTGACCACGTTCGCTTCTGGAAGGCGCCGCTGCCGAAAAGCAAGAACCAGCGTCCCCTGTGGATTGGTGGAGCGACAAAAGATATTCGCGTTGCGCTCTCGCCTCGGACGCACATGCCCACCCATCTGATAGCGCCGGATGTGGACACCGAGCGCGACTTTCTGGTCGAGGATCTGTCGGCGACGGGCTGGGTGGTGGGCGTGTCGCACGAGCGCGGCTTTGGCCATGCGATCCAGCGCGACAACGGCGATGGCGGCCGTTATTATAGCGATGGTACAGTCGCGGTATTATCGCTCGCCAATGTCTACGCGGCGCCTATAGCGGCGCAGGTGCGTGGCTCGCTTGCCGCCAGATTCGTCAAGCTCGTGCTTGGGCCGCTCCTGCGCCCGCGCCTGCCAGCAGAGGGGCGTGAGCGCGCCGATCGCGTGCAGGCCGAACGCGCCGCTAGCTCGTCCCGCCTGAAGAAACCGGGTGGATGATGAAGTCGAGCGCCATCCAGAGGCTCTTGGAGTGCCAGTAGAAGAGGAATGGCAGCGCGATCACCAGCGGAATGCCCAGGCCCATCACGAGCAGCGGCGACACCTGCATGATCGCCAGCGGGATTGCCGCGAACGCCGCGAGCATCTCAGCCACGACCAGATTGACGGCTATCGCGCCCGTCCAGTACCCTTCTTCGCGCTCAAAGATCCAGCCGCAGTTCGAGCAATGGTCGAACATCGTGTAGCCATGGCTAAACAGCTTCCCTTTGCCGCAGTAAGGGCAGCGCAGCCGCAGCGCGTGCCAGAACAGACGGTACATCGGTATACGATACATCAGCACATGCTCCTCCCGTGCCACCGCGTCCTTGAGTGGCGTCATTGTTTACCCTTCATTATACCGCACGATGTCCCATCGTTTCAGGAATCGTGGCCATTCATTTCCCGGTCTGATGCGGATGATTGGCTGCTTGCATCGGCCAGGTCGCGGCGGATGTGGTAGTCGTCGTTGTAGCGTACCAGCCGCCAATGCGATTCCCTGTCGCTTTCCGCGTTCTGGTGAAAGCCGCCGCCAGCGTCGAGTTTCCATTCAGTGATAGCCGTATTATGCGTATAGAGCGCGAATTCGGGCACTCTGAGGGTGTGCAGCCGCATAAATACATTGAACGAGCTATCGACCACGCCGCCGTGGGTGACCAGCACCACGGTTTTACCCGCGTGCTCGCGGATGACACGGTCGAACATCGCGCCGACCCGCAGCGTGAACTCGCCCCAGTTCTCCGCGCCGGGGGCCAGCCGCGCATACGGATTCACCCGATATTCTGGAATGCCGTACTTTTCTAGCACCTCGCGCTCGGTCATGCCATCAGCTTCGCCAACCCGCATCTCTTGCAGGTCGTCATCAGGGATGATAGAGAGGCCAAGCGCCGGGGCGATGATCTCGGCGGTCTGCCAGGCGCGGGCAAAGGTGCTGGCGAGCAGCGCGTCGGCCTGTATCTCGCCGGACGACGCCAGCCGCTCGCGCAGCCGTTGTGCCTGGGCACGGCCACGTGGCGTCAATCCCTTGTCACCTACAATTCCCGGCACGATTCCTGAGCCGTCTTGCTCCACGTTGTAGTACGCCTCGCCGTGGCGAATGAGATACAGATGCGTCATGGTGTCCTCTTGTGGTAGGTGGCGGTGCGAAAGTGGGCTGGAGCCTACAGGCAAATTTCCCGTCGGATACAGGGTATCCGTCCACTTGCCGTCGCGTGTACGCTATGATCCGCTCCCCCGGCGATAATCCCGTTCGCCCATGCCCTCCCCGACTCGCGGAGGGTGGCTGGAGGCCGGGAGAGGTTCGCGTTTCACCCCGACGATTGCCGGCAGCAGCTCGTTCAGCTCCGCCAGCCACGGCAGCGACTCGGTGGCGAAGCGGTGGCGCGAGAGCCGTACCTCGCCAATCTGCATGTGCGCGTCGCGACCGTAGCGTTTCGTCAGTGTCAGGCGATCCAGCGAAGTCGTGCGCCGCAGCTTGAAGATGATCTCGTTGCCGCGCGCGCTCACCGACTCGTAGCCAAGCTCTGCCGCCTCCGTTTTTAGCCGTACGATGCCCAGCAGCGCCGCCACTGGGTCCGGCAGTGCGCCGAAGCGGTCCACCATCTCGGTCTGCATCGCCTCCACCTGCTCCGTCGCGGATAGATTCGCCAGCCGCGAGTAGAAGCTCATCTTCAGCGCGCGGTCGTTGATATACTCATCGGGGATATACGCCCCAATTGGCAGCTCGATGCTGACGACCGGCTGCTGTATCGGCGACTCTTTGCGCGCACCCTGCATCCGGGCGATCTCCTCGGCGAGCATGCGCGAGTAGAGGTCAAAGCCGACCGCATTCATATTGCCAGATTGCTCCGCGCCCAAGAGATTGCCCGCGCCGCGAATCTCCAGATCTTTCATGGCAATGCGGAAGCCCGCGCCAAGCTCGGTCGCTTCGAAGATCGCCCGAAGCCGCTTCTCCGCCACTGGTGTGAGCTTCTGCTCCTTATTATAGAGAAAATAGGCGTAGGCCTGCTGCTGCGCCCGGCCCACCCGTCCGCGTAGCTGGTAGAGCTGCGAAAGGCCAAAGAACGCCGCGTTGTTGACGATGATCGTATTGGCGTTGGAGATATCCAGCCCGTTCTCAATAATCGTGGTGCAGACGAGCACGTTCGTCTCGCCCGCCGAGAAGTCGAGCATCACGTGCTCCAGCGCGTCTTCAGGCATCTGGCCGTGGCCTACCGCGACCTTCGCCTCTGGCAGCAGACGGCGAATCTTGTCGGCAATCGCCTGGATGCCGCGCACACGGTTGTGGACGAAGAAGACCTGCCCGCCACGGTCGATCTCGCGCAGGATCGCCTCGCGGATCAACTCGTCATCTGACTCGCGGATGAAGGTGCGAATGGGCAGGCGCTCTTGCGGCGGCGTCTCGATGACGCTCATATCGCGGACGTTCGAGAGCGCCATGTAGAGCGTGCGCGGGATGGGGGTGGCCGTCAGGGTCAGCACGTCCACCTCGGTGCGCATCTGCTTGATACGCTCTTTGTGCCCGACGCCGAACCGTTGCTCCTCGTCGATGATCAGCAGACCTAATTGGGCAAACTCGACATCTTTCTGTAGCAACCGGTGCGTGCCGATGACGATATCGACCTTGCCCGCCGCCAGATCGGCCAACACCTCCTTCTGCTCTTTCTCCGACCGGAACCGGCTCAACAACTCGACCCGTACCGGATACGGGCGCAGCCGCTGGGCGAAGGTGTTGAAGTGCTGCAGCGCCAGCACCGTCGTCGGCACCAGCACAGCCACCTGCCGCTGATCCAACACCGCCTTGAACGCGGCACGTAGTGCCACCTCGGTCTTGCCGTAGCCGACATCGCCGCAGACGAGCCGGTCCATCGGGCGGGCGCGCTCCATGTCCTCTTTCACCTCGGCAATCGCGCGCATCTGGTCGGGCGTCTCCTCATAGGGGAAGGCTTCTTCGAGCTCCTGGAGCCACGGCTGCTGGTCATCCGGTGGGAAGGGATGGCCACCGACGGCCTCGCGGACGCTGTACAGCCGCAGCAGGTCGGCGGCAATATCTCGCACACTCTCCCGGGTGCGCTGTTTCGCCCGCGCCCACTCCGTGCCTCCCAGGCGGCTGAGTGATGGCACCGCGTCGCCCATGCCGATGTAGCGCGTGATGCGGTCGAGCTGGTCGGTGGGGATGTAGAGCCGGTCGGTGCCCGCATAGTGAATGAGCAGATATTCGCGGGCGACACCATCGCTCTCGATCTTCGTCAGCCCCTCGAATCTGCCGATTCCGTGCTCCTGGTGAACGACGAAATCGCCGGGATGGAGCTCCGCGAGGAATGAGGCGGGCGTCACCGAGCGCCGCTGCTCGCCACGCCGCTTTGACCACCCGTAAACCTCGGCATCGGTGAAGACGGTCAGTGCCAGCGAGCGACTATGCCAGCCCTCGGGCAGGCGGCCATGCACCACCTCCAGTGTGCCAGGCTCAGGTGTGTCGGGCAGATCAACCTCTGGCGAGACCATTACGATGCCACTGTGGCCGAGCAGCGTCTCATCGCCGAAGAGTTCCGTCAGGCGGCGGGCATTCATGCTCACCACTACCACCCGCTGCCGCTCGCCGAGCATTTTGCGCACGTCCTGGGCAAATGCGCGGGTCCGTCCGCCATACGATGTCGTCGCGGTCAGGTCGGGCGCGAGCGCGCTGCCATGGATGCCCACCTCAGTCTCGCTGATCAGCCCGGCGAAGCGCATCTGTAATGGTGTCGCGCGTTTCGCCGCCACCGCAGCGGGCGTTAGGATGGACGGGCGCAGCCCCGGCGGATTCTCGCCCTCGCGCTCCAGTTGGTCGCGCAGCTCCTCGCCCAGCGCTACCAGTTCCTCCACCGCTT
Organism: Ktedonobacteria bacterium; assembly: GCA_027307065.1. Classification (GTDB taxonomy): domain Bacteria; phylum Chloroflexota; class Ktedonobacteria; order Ktedonobacterales; family JADMIN01; genus DAHUXT01. The sequence continues at coordinate 947 of DAHUXT010000197.1, read as the reverse complement.
GCGTGGTTTGCTCGGCGTCGTTGAGTACGAGTACGCTGTCTTCGGGTAGATAATCCAGCAGCGAGGCGGAAGTATGCAGGTATGGCAGATAGAAGGCGATGTCGTCGAATGATTGGCGCGCCCGCAGCGATTCCAGGTCGCTGTGCCAGCGTTCGCGCGCGTCAGGGTGCATCCCGGCGATACTGATCTTTTCCAGTTGTTGCGCCGCCGCCGGACCGTGTAGAGCCAGCGCCTCGCGCGCGGGGCCAACCACCACCGACGGCTGTGGATTGAGCGACCGCTGGCTCTCGGCGTCGAACGTGCGGATGGAGTCTATTTCGTCGCCCCAGAACTCGACACGAATGGGACGCTCCATCACCGGCGGGAAGAAGTCGATGATGCCGCCACGATGGCTCATCTGGCCAACTTCCTCCACCTCGACGACCGGCTCATAGCCAACAGCCATCAAGTGTTCCAGCAAGAGGCGCGGCGCAAGCTCGAGTCCAGCGTGCAACTCCAGCAGGGAGTCGGTGAATTCGTTTGGCGGCAGCACCGGCTGTGCCAGCGCCCGCGACGAGCAGACGACGATCACCGGTTCGCGGCGGGCAAGCGCCGTCAATGCGCGCATGCGTGTCTGCACCGTCTCGACATCTGGTAGCAGCCGCTCGTAGGGCAGCGCGTCACGATCGATCCACGCGAGCACCGTCGTCTCTCGTCCGAGTAGCGCGGTCAGCGTCTCGGCAATGTGTGTCACACGCTCATTGTCGCGGACGACGTAGAGCAGCGGCGTCTGTTGCGCGGAGGCGAGTGCGGCGATCAGGTACGGGCGCGCCGCCTCGGTGACGCCGGAAAGCACAGGCGCGGCCGGCGCGGGCGCAAGTTGGTCGCGCAGCCGCCGAAACTCGGGCCGATTTGTCAACAGTGGCAGTAATCCACGAAGCGCCACGCGAAGCCTCCAGTACGTGAAT
>DAHUXT010000196.1 GCA_027307065.1 Ktedonobacteria bacterium | reverse complement strand
CGAGCAACACCGACAGGGACCCGGTGCCGCAGCCGATGTCCGCGACGGCCGCCGGAGCCGCCGGAAGGTGCGCCAGCAGCAGCCGCCGCCACGCGTCCCTGACCCGCGGGTCGCGCAGGCCGTGATCGGCTTCCTCGTCGAAGGCGTCGGCCTGGCTGTCCCAGTACGCGGCGGAGGACTCGTCGGTCATGGTGTTCGTTTCTACTAAATCCGTCGGCCCGCGGCGGGGAAACCGACAAACTCTAACGGGCTGCCCCCGCCGCCAGCAGCGCGGCCACGGCAGTTGCCGAGCCACCGACGACGCCATCTGTTGGCGTCAACGGAACGTCTGGCGCGGCGCAGAATGGCGGGCGCGTCTTCATCAGCCCGTTGGCGCGTCACATCGCCGCCGAGCACAATCTCGACGTCGCGCAGATCGCGGGCAGCGGCCCCGGCGGGCGTATCCTGCGGGATGACGTGCAGGCCTATCTGGCCAATCCCCAGGCGGCGGCTCCAGCCATTCAGACTCCGCAGGCCCAACCCGCGCAACCCATGCCAGCAACGCCGGCAACGCAGATGGTCGCCGAGCAGCCTACCGTCGCCGTGGCTGCCGCGGCCACCATGGCTCCGGGCGAAGAGGTGCGCGCGCAGCCACTGACGGCGATGCGCAAGACGATTGCCCGTCGGTTGCAACAGAGCATGCAGACGGCACCGCACTTCTACGTAACCGTCTCGATTGAGACAAACAAGCTAGGCGAGGTGCGCAACTCGATCAACGAGTACGCTGCCGGGCTGCCGAATCCGGTGAAGGTTAGCTACAACGACCTGATCGTGAAGGCGGTGGCGCTGGCGCTGGCGAGCATGCCAGAGGTCAACGTCTCGTTCGACGGCGAGCAGTTGCTCTTCAAGTCGCGGATCAACGTGGGTGTCGCGGTGGCGCTCGATACCGGGCTTATCGTGCCGGTAGTGCGCGATGCCGATAAGCGCGGCGTGCTCGACATCGCGCGGGAGTCGCGGCGGTTGGTGGAGGCGGCTCGCGCGGGCAAGCTGAAGCCAGACGAGTTCAGCGGCGGCACATTCACGGTGAGCAATCTGGGCATGTTCGACGTCGAAAGCTTCACTGCCGTCATCAATCCCCCAGAGTCGGCAATTCTGGCGGTTGGCGCGATTGTGCCAACGCCAGTGGTGCGCGACGGTCAGGTGGTGGTGCGCGACCTGATGAAGGTGACACTCTCGGTAGACCACCGCGCGCTCGACGGCGCGATTGCCGCGCGGTTCCTCCAGGAGTTCAAGCGGCTGCTGGAGAATCCTATGGGCATCCTGGTATAAATATAAAGCGACGCGCTTGTTCCAAATTGCCCCCTTCTCGATCCGCACAGGTCTAGAGAAGGGGGTTTTTGTTGCCTATGCGCGGCGGGCCTGGACGACCTGCGCAATCACCAGGACGGCGCTCGCGACGGCCAGGAAGAGGCCGGTATCAATCGCGCCACCGTAAGCAATGCTCGGCGTAAACCACGGCGACGGCAGGCCATCAAGCAAAAAAAAGCTGAGGCCAAGAAGTCCCGCGCCAACCGCCGCCGCAGGAGCGAGCGCATCCAGAAGGCGCGCGGCGTACGAGTAGATGAGCGCCGCCCGTAGAGCCAGGTAGCGCTCAGCCAGTAGCCGCAACAGCGCGACCAGCCCGACGGCGATCAGACCCAGGCCTGCTAACGTCTCGCTCCACTCAATGACGACGCCGAACAACTGCGCGTTCGGCAACACCAGGTGCTGCAGCAGCGCCGCGAAGAAGCCGGGAATCCGTCCGCCGCTGGTGGCGCCAGTCAGCAGTTGCGGCAGGGTAGTCGGAAACGTGCCGAGCAAGACTTTATCCACGCCGGAGACCAGCCATTCGTAGCCGATGAGCAGTTGCAGTCCCGCCAGCGCGATATTGGGTGTCGATACGCCGGGCAGTGGCGCGCGCCGCAGCGTGATGCGTGGCATGAGCCGTGATGCGATGCGCTGCCGGTGCAGCCGTTCGAGACGTTCGTGCGGCGGGCGATTCCCGCGCGTGGCCGGTCGGCGCGTTCGCTCCGTGGTGATGCGGGTGTCGCGAGGGTCGAGTTGAGTAGCCATAACAAAGCCTCCACAGCCCGATGCTGAACCACCGAGACACCTCCCGTCTCGCGGCGATTTCAGCATCTACCATGGATTGTGATGCGTTTGTGATATGGCGTCGTCGGGAAAATCCTTGATTGTGTACTGATTTGGGTGGTAAGCGGATTGCCTACCCCATCAGACATTTGCTGACTGTGCTGCCGCTGCGGTCGACTCCCCTATCCGCACGCTCACTGTTCTGTGCACTCTAGCATAGCAGAAACCGTGGCGAAATGGGCCACGCACATCGTGCCTGGGCCGCGAAATTTGCTCCGGATGGAGTACAATGGCGGCATGGCACCGCGCCAGGGGGCGCGAACACTAGCAGGGAGCACGACCGGCAATGGCTGAACCGGATCATCTGGTGAGATGTGCCAGAGAGGCGCTTGCCACTCTGGATACCCACTTTAGCATGTCGCTGGGATGCCCGCCCTCCGACCTGCGCCGCGCTGGCTGGCATGTGGTGGTGGCACGCAGTGATGTGGACCCGATGGCGCTGCTGTTTGGTCGCCGCCAACTGCTGCAACTCGTTTCGCCGCTGGCAGATACATCAGGCGCGCCGCGCGGTGGGGTGGCGGTGGTCTCGCCGCAGTTGCGCGTGCCGCTCTCGCTGCACCTGCGTGAGTGGCGGCCGGAGGCACTCTTCACTCCCGATGGTCTGCTCGCACTCGACGCGATGATCCGGCATAACGCGGCGGCCGATCTCTTCCCGCTCGAAACGGCCCACCAACGCCAGTGGTATACCCACGCGGGGGCGTTCAAGCCCTATCTTGGTCAATGGCTCGACTGGATCGAGCCACTCGACGATGCGCAGGAGATGGATCCCGCTGCGCTGCGGTTGCTCGCCCGGTTTGGCGCGGGCGTCTTTGTCATTCGCGATGAAGAAGCCGCCATCAAGAGTTTTGCCGGGTTGCGATCACAGTCGCCGCACGTCTGGGAGATCACCGCCGCCGCCGAGTCGTCGCCGGATGAGGGGTTGGCGCGCGCCGTGATTGCGCGGGCAACCAAAGCGGTGCTGGCAACAAAGCGCCTCCCGCTCTATAGTCACGCCGCCCGCGACCAGAGCAGTGCGCCCGTCATCAGCGGCCTGGGATACCACTGCTACGGCGATACCCTGACGTGCAGCGCCACCGCATAATGTCGGCTGCCGTGACAGCCAGATGAGTTCTGGCCGCTCGTCTGGTACAATAGTCATGCCGCAGGTGCGCGTAGCATGCGGGCGTGGAATGCTTGCATAGAATGGTAAAATACGGGCAGAAACCTAAAATTGCTCGTATTATGCCGTTGTGTGGTGGCTATCTTGCTATGTCGCGCACCACGTGGAATATTCCTTGTTTCTTCTCTCATCCTTGGGGACATCCCTGGTACATATGAAATCGCCCATGGGGTCGATAGTGGCGGTAGAAAGATGATGGCGAGTCTGGCGCGGGGCACGGATCGAACGCGCGTAGCAGACACACAGACATGGAGGTGCGCTGGTGGTGCATGACGATAGAGGAAACGGTCCGCAGACGCGAGACGCCGTGCGCACATCCGGCGCACCAGCGATACATGCCTCCACAGGCGATCATGGCCATATCGCCACCTTTGGCCAGGTGTCGCTCTTCTCGACCCTCGACCCAGACGCGTTGCGCGAACTGGCCTCAGCCGCCCGGCGCCGCGCATTCCGCACCGGCGAGGTGATCTTTCACCGCGACGATCCCGGCCAGGTGCTCTACGTGATTCGTGAGGGCAAGGTCAAAATCTGCATCAACAGCCCCGATGGACACGAGGTTGTGCTGGCGGTCTTTGCGCCAGGCGACTATTTTGGCGAGCTGGCGCTGCTCGATGGCCAGCCGCGCTCGGCCAGCGCCGTCGCGATTGACATGGTGGAGGTCTACGCGCTCCAGCGCAGCGATTTCATCAATGTCGTCATTCACCATCCCCGCATTGCCATTCAGGTGATGAATGTGCTCTCACAGCGGCTGCGCCAGACCGACTCCATGATCGAAGACCTGCTCTTCCTGGATGTGCATGGGCGGGTGGCAAAGAAATTGCTCGATCTCGCAAATTTGCACGGCGTCCGCACACCTGAAGGCATTCGCATCGATATGAAGCTGACCCAGAGCGACCTGGCGGCGCTGGTGGGCGCCTCACGCGAAAGCGTCAACCAGGTGCTCGGCTACTTCGTGGACACGCGTTTCATCACGAGCGAGAAGCGCAAGATCACCATTCTGCGGCTGGCAGACCTGCGCCGGAGGATCTGCTAGGAGATACAGCCAGAAACTTTACATGATACCGCAGGTGGTACATACTGGCGTACGTGTCTCATCGGAGCAGCACCTACTTATTCGTACGGCCTGGGCACAGTTGTAACGTAGCCGCATGCTATTGCATACGCGAACAGCAATCATCTGCCAGTGCGCATATCCACGCCTGTGTACGCGGCGACCAATGACTGACCAGCGAGAGCGTGCGGGCGAATATCGCATCGGAGAAACATGACTGTGAGAGCAATTATCGCGATCCCGACCTATAATGAGCGGGATAATATTGTAACGCTAGTGAACGACATTAAGCAGGTCGTGCCATCTGTAGACGTCCTCATTATCGACGACAACTCCCCGGATGGCACCGGCAAGATCGCCGACGAGCTCTCGGCGCGCGATAGCTCCATCCATGTGCTTCATCGTCCGGGCAAGATGGGACTGGGAACGGCATATATCGCCGGGTTCCTGTACGCGATCGAGCAGGGATATGATCTTGTCTTCGAGATGGATGCCGACTTTTCACATAATCCCTCCTACCTTCCCCAGTTCATCGCGCTTGCCGAGAATGCCGATCTGGTGATTGGTTCACGCTACATCAAGGGTGGTGGCACCCCCAACTGGGCGCCGTTGCGCAAATTCATCAGTAACGGCGGCAATATCTTCGCGCGTGCGATACTCGGCATCCCCGTGCATGATTGCACTGGTGGCTATCGCTGCTATCGCACGGCGGCGCTGCGCACGCTGAACCTCAACGCGATTCGCGCCCAGGGGTATGCCTTCCAGGTGGAAATGGCCTTCAACTTCTGGAAGATGGGCTACCGGATTCGGGAGACGCCCATTATCTTCGAAGACCGCAGGGTCGGCACTTCGAAGATGTCGCGCAAAATCTTCATCGAGGCGTTTTTGTGGGTATTGCGTACCCGTGTGACGGGCGACGCCGATGTGCGCCGCACGCCGTCACCGAGCAACTCGCTGGCCGACGCTGACATCAAGCCGATTGGCTCTGTCGGCGACCGCAGGCCATAGACTACAACCACGCACCCCCAACCAGCACGTGCCAGCAGACGGGCACATACTGGCGAGTGGACAGGTTGCTTTGCCGATAAGCCCTACCCAGCCGCGAACCTGCTACTTCATCCCCGATGATGGTTTGCCAGAGCGTCCCAGCAGCAGAGCGACGCTCAGAATCAGTATCCACAGGAAATAGAGCGGTGGCGCGACGAAGACACTGACCACCGAGGGTGAGAAGAAGCCATCCTGGGCAAACGCGCCCGCGGCCAGCAAATGCGCGAAACCGACGACGAAACCGAACCAGCCTACCCAGCGAGCAAACGCGCCTGTGCGTACAATCAACAGGGAGAATGCCACTACCGAGACGATGGTGGGAAATGCGGAGAGCGTCGCGCTCACAAAAACGTGCCCCGCCGGTGAACGGCTCACCAGTCGGGACACCTGAGTATGTGTGAGGCGCTGCCGCTACTCTGGCAGCGCGATTCCCTGGGTCCACTCGCCCGGCTCGGCGTACGTCATGCGGGTGAAGGGGAGCATGTTGCGCGTCAGCGTGTCACCCAGCAGCCGCGCGGCATTCTCCATCTCCATGTGTGAGGGAACGCGTGAGCCTGGAGCAACCGCCATTCTAGCCGCCAGCACCATACGCCCATTACGCATCCAGCCGCGAGTCTCGCGCACTTGCTGCAACTGCCGGGCAAAGCGGTTGAAGTGCCGTGCGACATCGCGAGTGAAGTCGCGAGCCTGATCCGCTGCCGCTGGGTCGTTGAGCATTGGTGGCAGCTCGACCTCGATGCAGGGGATCACAATGACCTCTGGCTCCTGCGTCACCCTCAGCGCATTGGTCCACTCGCGCGTGTCTTCCGAAGATTCGGGCGCGGCCTGTGCTCTCGGCACGATTGGTGGGACAGGGTTGCCACTAAGGGGCTGCGCGCCCTGCGCCGGGAAATCTTGCTGCGGTGGCTGCATGGGCGGCTGCTGAACCTGCTGGTAGGGTTGCACCGGTTGAAACGTCGGCGGGAAGGTGCCTGCCGGGGCCGCGGGCTGCCCACCACCGCCGCCCCATCCCGGCGTAAAACCAGGGCGATTTACCGGGTATGCCTGATGACTAGGCGTTGGCGGCTGTGGCGTATAAGCGCCCGGTGACCACTGCGCCTGATGATTATTGTTATGTGATGGACGGCTCGCCAGCGACCGCCGCAGTTGGTTGAGCATCTCCGCGGCCCGGTCTGGTTCCATCGCCAGTCGCTCCCAGGGCGCCCGTGGACCAAACATGCCTGCGGCGGCGATGGGAAGATCGAGCGCCAATTGCACCCAGACCTCGCGCTCGGCGGCATCGATGCCGCCATCCATTTCAGGGGAGTGAACGGCATCGAAGACATGGCCCGACTGGTCACGCCAGCGGACATGCGTCAACGTCAGCGGATTATCAGAACGCCGCGCACCCAGGAGCTCGCCGCCATATCTGGAGTAGTAGGCAAGCACCTGAGCAATTCCTGTATCAGGCTGATTTGGACTTCCCTGCCCCCGCCAGCCATGCTCATCCATACGAACCCTCTCCCGGCGCTTCCGTGTGTGTTTGACGTGGCTCTCGCGGAGCGACGAAAACAACCCCCTCCCTCGCTTACCAGCGTTTGCGTTGCCAGTAGCAGGGTAGAAGCATCCGATGTTTTGTTCCCCGTCAGGGGATGTTCGAGACACTAAAGAATAATTGCGAGGATGATATG
>DAHUXT010000195.1 GCA_027307065.1 Ktedonobacteria bacterium | reverse complement strand
ACTTTCAGACGGGTGGCGCGGGCAAAGAGCAAGAGTGCCGGAGTCAACGTGATGCTCGTGGCAACCAGCGCGGCGCGTATCGATCGCAGGTTGCCGATCACCCCGATGATCGGCCCGCCCGCGATCTGCCCGAAGGCGTCGAGTTGGCTGCTGATCGAGAGCACCGTCGCCCGCACCCGCGCATCGATCGTGTGTGTGAGCCAGGCAAGGTAGATCGGCTGGCGAGTGGTGCGCAGCACATCGGCCATCAGGTAGGTAGCCACCGCCAGTGGGAAATTTGCTGCCAACCCGAAGACGATCACGACGACGATCAGCAGGGCATTGATGCCGAAAAGCGCCCGTGCTACCGCCACATGGCTCCCCGTGTTCACGCGGCGGCGCGCCAGTTCCGTCGTTCCGATGCTCAGCAGTTGCGCCACGATCAGAATGATGCTGAACCACAGCACTGGATTGAGCGTGCCGAGCGACGGCAGTCGCACGTCGAGCAGTAGGTGCGCCTCCCAGAGGCGGTCGAATCCCTCGCTTGACATCCCATAGAACGCCGCCACGCCCAGCAGCGTCAACAAAATGGGGCTGCGGCGCACCAGCCGTCCGCTTTGGCGTACCGTGTCGCGCATCGCGTGCCATGTGGTTCGCGATACCTCGTCGGCGTGGTGTAGCGGATGAAATGCGGTCTCAGGCATCACGATCGCGGCGACGATGCCCAGCGCGAACATCAGCGCGCCCGCCACCAGCAGCGGCAGATTGTAGCCGATGCTCGCCAGCAGCCCTGCCGCGACAATACCAGCGATGCTGCAAAGCTGGCCGACCTGACTGGCGCGGATGAAGACGTGGCTCAGGCGTTCATCACCCACCTCGCCAGCGATCCACGCCTCGAGCGCGCCATCCAAGCACATCGCGCCCGCGCCCCACAGCACCTGTGCCAGCAGAATCGCCTCGAAGTGGGGTATCGCCCCTTCGAGCGCGAAGCCCATACCCTCTAGCAGAAAGCCGATGACGACGAGCAATCGTCGGCTGAAAATATCGGCAAGGATGCCGGTAGGAATGCCCGCCACGAAGCACGCAGCCTCCAGCGCAGTGCCTACCAACACCAGTTGCAGCGGATTGAGCCCCGCTGATCGCACCCGATAGACCGCGGCGACAGTCCCATAGAGATTGAGAAAAGTTGCCGAGAGGCCGCTCATGAGCAAATAGACGCCATAGGCGTTTCGACGCATCGCCTTGTCCCTCACAATATCTCCGAATACCGTGACGCTTAGCGCGCCTCGCGGCTAACGACGAGCGCAAACGCGGCGAGCGACATCACGTTGAGATGATACGAGAATGCTGTCTTGGGGATGCGAGACAAGGGGAAGCATGGCAGACATCGATCGCTGCCGGAGCATCGGCGACGAGGAGTATCTCCAGAGGCGGGCGGCGCCAGGGCATGTACATGCTACGGCCACTAATAGTCGCGTGGCTCGACCGGCGTTTACCGTCAGCGGGCGGAAACTCCACAGCCGCGATTGAATCCCACTTCGTCTCGCGAGGCCGATGCTGACATGTCTGTCACCTCCATGGCACGGGGCAGTGCGTTCGTGGTTCGATGGTTCGAATCCGGCGTCAGTGTAGCTGGCGCGGCGAAGAACGTCAACGACAGCGCCGAGAAAGGCGCAGAAATCTGATAGATGGGTTGCTCTTCGTCGTGGCGTAGCCTGGGAGGATGACGCTGATGGAGTCGCTGGCTGTGGCTGCGATGGGGGGGTCAGGATGCAGGTCGGCGGCGTTTGTCTTCGGCGGTGGCGGCGGCCGCGCGTTGGGGACGCCTGGCGGCTTCGGCCAATCGCCAGCAGCAGGTGCGGCTCGAGAGGCAGCGTTCCTGCTCGTCGGCGGTCTCTGGCGGGGTATTCATCAGACAAAAGACCTGGTAGAGCGGCTCACCCGCTTCGGAGTTGCTCGACGCGAACCAGCGCTCGCGATAGTGTGGGCACGCTTGCCGGTGGCGGCGCCAGTTCAGGCTCTCGCGTGGATTTTCGGTGACGCCAAAGTTCACGTGTGCTGATCTCCATCTGCACTACTGCAAGCGTCATTGCCGGAGCAACTCCGCAGACGCACGCATCCTTGTTTGCAGCAATTATACTTGGCGTCCAGGAGTCCCGCAAGCCTGCATGCGGCATCAGTCCCATTCGCGGCCACCTTCATACCGCGCGCATTGCGCCCACCGTACAATGAGGACGGCGCAGAAAGTGCCATCGCTGAGCGTGAATCATGCATCAACTCGACGTGCCACGCTGACGGTATCGCGCCGATGCGTTCGTGAAGGAAGAAGGGCGGTAGCAGATATCATGGGATATTCATCGGGCAACACGTCTCCCACCGATCATTCAGACGTGCCAGACCACGCCCCGGCGCATGGCACGGTGGCTCGCATGGGGCAGGTAGAACCTGTCACCTGGACGTTTGCTCAGACAGTGCGCGGGGCGATCGCGACGCTGGCGCCGTGGCTCGTCTTTATCTGGGGGATAGCACTGCTCTCGGCTCAGAGCACAGCGACCACTCAGCGCCACCTCTCCACCGTCGAAGACATCGTCGGCGGCATCGGTTCGTTTGCGCTCACTGGTGGCGTCGAACTGGCATTCGTGGTTGCGCCTGCCTATTTCGTGGTGGTGCGCCGCGCCCCAGGGATCACCCGCCGCGAGGCGTTCGTGGCGCTTGGATTCCGCCGCATGCCGCTGCGTCCGGCGATTGCAGTGACCATCGTGGGATTCGTAGCTATCATCAGCATTAATCTTCTCTATGGGTATCTGATCCAACTGTTTCACCTGCAACTGCACACCAACTCGGATGAGTTGCTCCAGCAGGCGCGTTACGCCCCTATCACGTCTCTGGCATTGGTCGCGGGCGCGGTGCTGATCGCGCCGATCTGCGAGGAAATCTTCTTTCGCGGCTATCTCTTCGGCGGACTTCTCCAGCGGATGGGGCTCTGGCCTGCGGCATTGCTTTCTGCCGCGTTATTTGCATTGGCGCACGGCGATATCGGCTCGCTCGTGGTGCTGTTCGTCTTCGGCCTGGTGCTGGCCTACGTACGTTGGCGATGCGGGTCGCTCTGGCCGGGTATTATCATTCATATGGCGAATAATGCGACCGCCGCGGTGGTAATTGTCCTGGCGCTTACCGCTCGGTGAAAGAGCGCCAGGCAGGCGTATCGTGATGTTTTGGATTGGTATGGCGCGAAAAACGACGACAGACATGGCAGTGAAGTGCTGGCTGAGCACTCGCCGCGGGGGCGCGCTCATGGTCATCCATGACTGAGCGAGTTGCGCCCGCCGCTTGAAGGTAGTCTCCTAATAGATGAAGCTCACGCCTGGTCCGACATGGACATAGCGGAAGCTCACGCGCCCCCAGCCGCCACCGTTCCAGTAGAAGCTCATTTCGGAGATCAGGAACCATCCGTTGCTGTAGACTTTCTCTACGTGGCCGACGTGGCCCACACCGCTGGCGCCCTGAACACCTGGCTGGAAGACCACTGTCGCGCCGACAGCAGGAGTTCTCCCCGTGTGCAGCCCGTGGCGTGGTGCGTTCCATGCCCATGCCGCCGCGTTGCCAAGCTGCATCAACGGCTCACCCTGCCTACGATAGGAGGCATACCAGGTGCACCAGCCGAAGAAGCTGCTATACCAGCCATGCGACGTCATAGAATAGGCGTGGTAGCCGACTGGCCTGACCCACGGGCCGATTCCAGAAGGAGCAGGCGGAGCCTTGCCTGTGCCGCCGCCCCCATGGCCGCCACCGCCGTGACCACTGCCACCATGACCACTGCCACCCGTTGAGGCAGAGTTTGGTACCCAGGCGGGGTTGTCGGAGACGATATGGCCGTTCGCGGCGCGATGCCAGCGAGTCGTGCAGTGATATGCGCCATTGGCCCAGCCATAACAGTACCAGCCATTATCGAGGTAGTAGCCCCGCTGATAGCGGAGACCAGTCGAAGCATGTGCCGCCGGGATCGCCTGTGTAGTCGCAACAGCAAGCCCCAGCATGCCAGCAACGAAGAGAGCGCTTCGCCAAACACGGACCGACCGTGAGGCACGCGCCGCCGAAGTCTTCAAAGTACCCAACACGGAAAACCTCCCTTAATGTGGCTCTGCACCTCCTGCAGAACCCTCCGCGGCTGCGAAACCGCGTCTGCTACCCTCCTTCGAGAAGCCCTTCCAACTGCTTCCCAGAACTCAGCCGCGTGGGGCGCTCAAGCGGGCGCACCACCGGTCACTTCACACTGCCATCGATAGTCGTCAATTGATGTCTGCTTCCCGAAGGGAAGCACGGCAGAGACTATACAAGAAACGTTCTGTCGCCGCCCAACCAGACGAATTTCGCACTGGGGCACGGGACTTGTTGGCTATAAACTACGCCGTAAAGTACCAATAATTATGACAAATAGGCGGCGAATTGTTGTGTTACCAGGAACGTATGACCCAATATCATGGTGGCGATTGCCGCATAAGGGCCACGGGGAGGGAGTGGCTTTCCGGGGTTGCCCCATTCGGTGTGTTGTGGGTGTGCTGGCGATTGCCGTTGGTGTGTCATACACTGCGAGCGTCGTTGCCGCATGCTCGCGTGCCAGGGGGTGCTCATGCCGTCGTTCGACCGTGAAGGCCGCGAAGTGCCGCATTTCTGGGATGCTCAGGATGACGATGAAGGCGCGTACGGCTCCGCTTTCGAGCTTGAGGTGAGCCGTCTGCCAGGCGTGGTGCCGTTTCAGATCATGGCCCTTTGGAACGCGCAACCACCGAATCGTGGCGCGACCTCCACGGAGCGTCGTCATCGTTCGGTTCGCGCGGCGGTGCTGGTTGCCATCTGCGCCCTCGTCCTCGTCAACACCCTCACCATTTCAGGGATGCTCCCGCCAGATCTTCCGTTGCTTCCAGCCTCGCTTTCTGCCAGCAGCCTCACCGCGCACGCGGCGGCCTACAACTGGATGACGCTGCGTAAGCGACCACTGCGCCTGCCCACGCTGGCGAAGGGCGCCGCCTGTCCTGTCTCGCCGCAAAGCGAGCTGATCATCCAGTCACAGGTGGTCAAGGGGATCGGTGACGCGACGATATTCGTCTCATCGCGCAACGCGGATGCGCGTGGCGTGCAGCAAGCAGTACGCAGTCGATTCTTTCACTTCGCCGCCGAGTTCCGTGGCGTTCTCGTAACATGGTATCTGCAGCTTCCCGACGCGCAGCCCGTGTATATTCGTGGCGCGCAACTCAACGGCCCGCATGTCTTGCGATTCGATGGCGGCATCGAGCAGCCAAACTTCGGGCGCAATCTTTTGGGTGGCGCCACGCTGCCACAATTGCTGATCGACAGTGCGCCCGACCACGGGACTCCAGTCGCCGCATGGACCGCCATCACGCGCATCCCCGCCTCCGGCTGTTACGCCTATCAGGTGGATACGCCCACCAGAAGCGTCGTGTTGGTGTTCGCGGCAGTCGTCGAGGCATAGGTGGGCATTACATGCCATTTAGCGTATGGCATGATTTCTACGCAGGCCGGCAGACTTTGCAGGGACGGTAGCCGCTGGCTACTGCCTCACGTACCGAGCCGAACGTGACACGGTGTTGCAAGGTCACGCGCCGTGCATGCCTGCAGGTGGGGAAGCAGAAGACATTCGTGGTATCGCTGCCGTAAAACTGCACATGCTGCTGCGCTAACGTCTCGAGTGTCTCCGGCTCGGCGCCCTCAACCTCGAGCAATGCCCGCTTGATGTTCGTGCCGCCCATGGCATACTGGCCGAGCTGGCCATCGCTCAACACAACGCGGTGGCAGGGAATCAACAGCGGGATCGGATTATGCTTGAGCGCACTGCCGACCGCTCGCACCGCGCCCGGACGTCCGATCTCGCGCGCAATCCAGCCGTAAGGGCGCACCTGTCCCCGCGGAATCTCCAGCGCTTTGCGCAGCACTGCTTGCTCAAATTCCGTCAGTTTGTGCAGATCGAAAGGCAGCGGAGCTTTTCGTTCGCCGCGCACTGTGGCCTCGAGCGCGGGCCGGAGGGCGTTGGCCGTGGTGGCATCGGCCGCGATGGCCTGTCGCTGGAATTGGCGCAGATAATCTGCCGTGAAGTTGCCGACGTCGTCGCGGCGCATGACCGCCGTGATCCCACGGACGTTCCAGGCGACAAAGACCGTGCCGACAGGTGTCTCGAGTGGAATATAGCTATCTGCCAGCCCCGTCAGGCGCATCACTGAGGGCAGTAGCGTCGCGGGGGGGAGTACCGTGCGCAGATTGTGAAGGGTCTGTACAATCGCTCGTGGCGATGGTTGATCTCTGTTCATACTCCTACCTCAACTCGTTCATGCTGCAACGCCTGGCGAAGTTGGCGCGTTCCCCGATGCACATGCGCCTTGACCGTGCCTTCGGGCTGCTCGAGCAATTCGGCAATCTCGCGATAGGTGAAGCCCTCTACATGGCGCAGCACCACCGCGACGCGCATGTGCGCTGGCAGCGCCACCAATGTAGCGGCCATGCGTTGGCGCAGTTCAGCGGATTCAGCCGCGACCTCCGGACGTTCGCGCCAGTCGTCCGCTGGCTCGATCACGGGTCTGCCGTCAGGCGATTCCAGCGGTATCACGGTCAGCGAGCGGCGGGCAACGCGATTGCGAAAGACATTCAGCGCGATCTGATAGAGCCAGGCGCGCATCCGCATCGCTCGTATGCGTTCCGGCGGCCACTGGCTGAGCGCACGCCAGGCGCGCACAAACGTATCTTGCGCGATTTCCTCTGCATCTTGTGGGCTGCCGGTCAATCGCAGTGCGAAGGCATAGACGCGTTGCTGCCAGTGCAGTACCATCGCTTCAAATGCCTGCCCCGGATTGGCGGCCAGCGCCAACACCAGTTCTTCTTCGAGCACCATTGTCGTCCTCTCGTGAACGCGTCTCACATACAGAGAGAACATCAATTTGTAGAAGTTCGTTGCAGTCTAATCTAGTCTAGTCTATACCATGCAAAACCCCCTCCGCGGAACGGGGAGAGGGTACATCGAGAACTGGGCAATCCAGAACGCTAGTGCGCTCCGGCGATTGTCGCCTGGCTGCGGCGCTCGGCGCGGCGGGAAATGAGCGCGAGGCTATAACAGATGA
>DAHUXT010000194.1 GCA_027307065.1 Ktedonobacteria bacterium | reverse complement strand
GCGACATCAACTGCGTCTTCCCGATCGATCGGCTGCGTGAACTGGCCGCTGAGGGGATCATCGGCGGCGTGGGCGAGAAGCATCTCGGGTTCATGGGATACACCCAGCAACTACGCGATCTCTATGAGCGTGCCGCGCCCGAGATGGCAAAGATGATCGAGCGGTCACGGGCCGATGCGGTGTTGCTGACCGCTGGCTGACCACTCTGCCATCGCACGGTCGTCGCGATTCAACGTGAGATCGAGATGCTGGGCTTGCCCACCGTTTTGATTACACTGCTCCCAAAGGCGTCACGCGAAATGGGACCGCCGCGCGCGATTACTCCCTCTGGGTTTACCCTCGGCGATTGCCTGGGCTTGCCACATCGCCCAGACATTCAACGGCACGTGCTCCTCGACGCCCTGCTTCGCTGGGAGGCCCGTGAAGAGCCCGGCGACATCTGGGAGCTCACATACCCTGACTATTCGCCGGATCCCGCTATCTTACATGGCGGCGAGATTCTCGAAGACGCGTGACCACCAAATGTTCGTATCACTATTCGCGTTGCTTGGCGCGTGTCGTGTGCTCGGGTTGCGCCGGCGTCGACTCAGCCGGATGCGAGGCTGGCAGTGGCGTGGGGGCGGTCCCCGAATCGGCGCTTTGCGACGGCGCCGCATCATCCGTGAGTGCGTGAAGCATGGCTCTCTGCCTGCGGCGGCGCATCACCCATACCACGATGATGGCCGCGACCACCACACCAAGTGCGACGAAACCGAAGATGCCAAGATCCTTCAGGATGCGGCCGAGCAGTGGCAAATTATCGCCCAGGAAAAAGCCAAGCAGACCGTAGGTCGTCGCCCAAAGGATGCCGCCCGCCGCATTCCAGATGAAGAATGTGCGGCGCCGCATATGGTTCGCGCCTGCCAGAAAGGCCGCCCACGTCCGAAGGATCGCCAGGAAGCGGCCAAAGAATACGGTCTTGTCGCCGTGCTGTTCGAAGTACCGTTCTGTGAAGAGCAGCTTGTCCTCGCCAACGTGCAACACCCGCAAGATGCGCTGGAGCAGCGGATAGCCGCCGTATTTGCCGATGCTATACCCAGCGTTGTCTCCGAGAATGGCGCCCGCCGCTGCCGCCACGATCACCAGCGCGATATTGAGGGTATGGTGCGTGCTGGAATAGACCGCCCCCGCTACAAGCGTCGTCTCACCGGGAAACGGCACACCCATGCTCTCGATGGCCACGGCAAGCAAGATAACCCAGTAGCCGTAGGTGTCGATACCTTGCTGCAGCCAGGTTGGCAGATTCATGGGCAACCTCGATTCTCAATCCATCATTCAAGCCATCGGCGGCCGCATTGTCGGATGTCACAACGGCGAATGTTGAGGCGCATCATCAAGACGATAGCACAGGTTGTACCACAACAGACACCGAGACGATTCTCATTATTGCTCCAGCCGAGTTGCGGGTTCAGCGCATCCAGCATAGAATGCATCTATGGTCATTTTGCTGTCGGGCGAAGACGAATTCTCGGCTCACGAGGAACTGGCGCGCATTCGGGCGTCTGGGGATTTCGGCTACAACGAAGACAACTTTTCAGGCGAGACCGCCGATCTCGCGGCGATCCGGATCGCCTGCGACACGATGCCCTTTCTGGCCGAGAAACGACTGGTGGTGATCGAGGGGCTGCCAAAGCCACCCAGGCGCAAGAGCAAGGAGAGCGATGACAGCACAGGCGAAGCGGACGATGACGCTGGCGAGAGCGACGACACCGCGAACGCGACTCCGCTGCCAACGAAAGGGAAGCGCGGCAAGAAGGCTGCGACGACCGGGCTGACCCCCCAGGCGTTTGCGAAGGCGCTCGCCGAGATGATTCCCTCCGTGCCAGAGACAACCTTGCTCGTGATATTCGTACCGGAGGGACTCAAGTCCGATAATCCTTTGGTGCAGATGGCGCGTCGTCACGGCAAATTCCTGGAATTCGAGACGCCACGCGGCGCGCGACTGAATACGTGGATGATGCGGCGCGCCGAAGCGAAACAGCGGCGACTCTCGCCGGAAGCAGCACGTATGCTGGTGGACTCGCTCGGCGAAAATCTGCGGTTGCTCGCGGGCGAGATCGATAAGTTGGGAACCTACGTCGGCGAGGGTCGCGAGATTCGCCCCGAGGACGTACAGGCGCTTACACCGGTTGCGCGCCAGTTGAAAGTGTTCGATCTCACCGATGCGCTGGCGCGCCGCGATACCTCTACCGCGCTGGCGCTGCTGCACGAGTTGCTTGCCCAGGGTGAATCGCCGCTTGGCATCGTGGCACTGACCGCATTTCAAACGCGCTCGTTGATGCAAGTGAAGTTGCTCTCTGATCGTGGGATGCCAACTCATCTGATCGCATCAGAGGCTGGGATGGCGCCATTCGTCGTCGAAAAGTCGCTGGCACTTGCGCGTCGCTTCAATTTCGCCCAGCTTGCAGCGGCGCACCACACGCTGCTGGAGATCGACACCGCCTTGAAGCGCAGCCGCATGACGCCCGAACTGGCGCTCGATCTGCTGGTGGTGGAATTCGGCAAGGTCGGCTAACATCGGGCGATTCTGTGTCCCAGTGTCAATCGCAGGTGACACACTACGATAACGCGCAGAACAGTGCCAGTAATTATGCGCGCATTGCCTGCTCAGGAACGAATCGGACGAGCAACAGCGGAGGAGGAACTCTTGGCGGCACGGGCGGCGCAGACGCGCAGACGATCAAACCGGCACCGTGGTAATCAGTCTCCTTCTTCATCCTTTGCGACGCGGATCAGACGCATCTCGCCAGCAGGATGGATGGCACTTGGGTCAATAGTCGTCGCGCTCGTGCTCTCGCTCCAGACGCTCAACGGAGCGAGCAAGGATTACGACGAGGGTGTCTACCTGCAATCGTTGCGGGCGCTGGCCGAGGGACATCCGCTGTTTAGCAGCGTCTTCAGTTCGCAGCCGCCGCTCTTCTTGCTCAGCATCTATCCTTTTTACGCGCTCTTTGGCCAGAGCCTGAGCGCGGCGCGACTCGGATTACTCTTTTTCTCGCTCGCAGGACTGATGGGCATGTTCGTGGCCGGGCGCGCGCTGCAACACCGAGTAGTCGGCGGGGTGGCGTGTTTGCTGCTCGCCTTCGATCCAATGTATGAGCATAGCGTCCACGTGGTTCAGGCAGAGTTACCTTCGATCGCGTTCCAAATCTGGGCCGTGGCCTGCACAGCACTGGCGATACGCGCCCAGGGACGGAGGCGGTCATGGCTGCTTGTTGGCGCGGGTGCGCTGCTCGGCTGCGCACTGATGGTGAAGCTCTTCGCCCTCGTGGCAGTCATCCCCATGATCGCGATACTCGCCACACCGCTCGCCCGCCGCTGGCTTGGAGATGATGGCACCATCAGGCGGCCATCACGCGCTATCCTTGAGGGTGATCTGCGCCACCTGCTGCAATTCCTTCTGCTCGTGGCTGGCGGGGTCGCTGGCGCGATGATCCTGATTTTGCTTCCGCTCGCGGGACACCTGGGACAGGTTTACGATCAGGCGGTGCGCTTCCATCTCGCCGCCGCCCAGACCAATAGCCATTCGCTGGGTAGCAATCTCGACATTATCTGGCGTGCCTTGCTGGCGTCGCCGCTGCTCTACACGGGCGCTGTCGCGATCGCGCTGCTGGTCTGGCAACGTGAATGGATGAGCCTGCCAGTCATTCTGTGGGCATGCGCCGCCATTGTGACGCTCGCGCAACAGCAGCCGCTATTCGCTCACCACGCCGTGCTTGTCTGTCCTGCGCTCGCATTGGTCGCTGGCTATGGCGCATGCGTGGCGTGGACCGCGTTCGCCTCATCTGACCGACAGACTGTTGCGCTGACGGTCAGCCGTATCGTTCTGGTTGTCGCATGTGCGTTTGGACTGTTCATCAACTGGCGCAATAACGCGGCGGCAAACGCCCCGCTACCAGCGCGCTCGATCGAAATGGCCATCGCGCTCCAGGGTATCAGCGCACCAACCGAGGTCGTTCTCTCCGATGACCAGTACGTCGCGACACTGGCTAACCGTGATGTGCCACCGGAAATGGTGGATACGTCAGCGGTGCGCATCACCAGTGGCTACCTCACCACCGCGCAGATGGAGAATTTCATCACCCGCACGCGCGTCCATGTTATCCTCTTTTCAAGTGGCCGCTTCGATTTGTTGCCTGGCTTTCGGGCTTGGGTCGTCGCCCATTATACGCAAGTGGCAACCTTCGATCACAGGGGAGCGCTCTATCTACTGGAGCCGACCAACAACCCACCCGTGTAGCTCGAAGTGGCCGCAACGACTGGCGCAACTCGAAGTCCGGGCAGTTTAGTGGGCGATTCCTTCAACGGCGGGCAACTCGCCATGCGCCAGCAGCCAGCGGCGTACTGCCTCAACATCCGCAGGCGCTACCAGTGCCATCGCCGGTCCCAGGCGGCGGACCACCCAGGCGCGCGCGTTGCGATCAGACATCAACGCGTCGAGCACCTGCGATGTTGCGGTGGTTAACACGGCGGCGTTGGAGGTGAGACGAACACGACTGGCGGCGCGTGTCCAATCGGCCAGCCGAACCCTCACATTGCCAGGCAGAGGGCCACCACTCAATTGCTCCAGCCTCCGCGCGGTCTCGTCCTCGGACCATCCGCTCTGCTGCGCGCGTATTACGCTTTCCTTGGTGAGCCGGTAATGTGCCACGCGATCGAGTTTTGCGCGCGCGGCACACTGATCGAGTGTGAAGAGCGCCGGAGCAGACAGTGGCTGGTACGCCAGTACATCGAGATTCGGCTGAATGATGACCCGCCCATATGTCTCGTGTATCGCGGCGTCGTCGGGCTCGCGGCGTAATGCCAACATGCCATGGCCCACCACCAACTGGCGCTCAGCCGTCGCAGGTGTCCCGCGCCACACCACCAGACCTATCCAGTGTAACGGCCCCATCAGCCCAGCACGCATCGTCTGATGGCGTTCTTCCGCGATCCCTCGTGGCTTGCGCCGTGTCGCTGTCGCTCCGATGATGCGGGGCGCGTGCGTCGTCGCAGTTGGCACGCCAGAAATCTCGACCAGGCTACCAGGATCCTGCGCCGCCAACATCTCGATCAAGCGGCGACGCGCCAGTGCGATGCGTGGCTGCACAGGCCCGTGTAATCCGGAGGCGGCGCCGGCGAGGCTGCCATCTTGCCACCAGCCCCCCGCTACCCACAGCCGTGTACAGATGCGCAGACGCTCCGCCAAGGGGTGCGCAAGATAGCGTGCCATCGTGGCACTTCCGGCGGCTAGCAGTTCGACCGTCGCCGAAGTTCCCGCACTGCGCGTGTTCGACGCACGAAGCAATCCCAAGCGCTCTAGCAGCCTCCGCAGGAAATACAGTCGTGCGTCGTCGGCTTCGGGACGGTCATCACCAGACATCGGCCACTGCGCCCGTAGGCGCCGCAGTTCTGGCCGAGCAACGAAACCTCGCGACGTCAGCGCTAGCCCGCCGATCTCGCGCGTTGCCCACCAGAAGAGATAGAGGTCGCGCTGAAAAGCGACAGCCTCCTCGATGTCCAGTTGGATCGGCGCATCGTCAAACGTCATAGGAGGTTACTCCTGGATCATCCTCGCCGAAGGCATTCGTCTACACCGCGTAGCCTCGCCTTGCCAGCAGAATTCGCAGCGCTTCGGCGTCGCCGGGGAGCGCCAGCGCCAGCGCCGGGCCAATACGCTGACAGCGGGCGGCGGCCTCAGGTGCGGCTGCCAGAGCCTCCACCAACGTCGCCTCGTCGCTGGCTTCTATGAGCGTGTATCCCATGGTGATGCGTGTGCCGCCCCAGCGCGAGTGCCACTCCGCCAATTGGCGTGCGACCGCATCGGCGGCGCGAGTGTGTAGCGAGCGCAAAATCGCTGGCAACGCATCTGGCGACAACTGCTGATCGAACGCGGCACACGCGTGATCCGCTGAGAGTGAGTAGACCAACCTCCGGCCGCTCACCGCGATTGGCGTCGCCCAGAGCGCCAACGCATCTAACAGCACAGGCTGCGCCGCGAGCGGTTGTACCGCCAATGCTCCCTCACGCACGGGCAACACGGCTGGCCCCCAGTCACCCTCACAAAGCGTCACTATCCCTTGGTTCGGCGGTGCGCTCTCCCGGCTGAACAGAAAAGCACCGAACGCATTCAACCGGAACGCCATCACCGCTCCGTCTCGACCCACGGCGAGGTCAATCCCACCCCACACCGCGCAGGCATCCGCCACCACCGATCGGATGTAGGCGCCCTCTCCTGTGATCCACTCACCCCGCACTTGTGGCTGTAACGCTCGTTTGTCGCGCACGGATTCGAGCCACCAGGCGGGTGTGGCCCAAACCTGCTGCTGACCGCGCAGAAAGCCCGGACGTGCCTGCCATGCAAGCTCAATCAGGCTCTCCATCGAATACCATCTATCGGTCCGGGCATGACTGAGCAGACGCGCCACGAAACGCCGCGCTTCGGCGACTTCTCTGGCGATTGCCGCGGGACGGAATGCCTGATGGGCCGTCGCGTATCGAACGCGGACGTTGCCATCCATCGCCTCGATATCCATCAGATCGGCCGCCGTCTCGGCCCGCAGCCAGCGCCGGAACGCGGCGCGCAAGACTACCGGACGCTCCGCGACGGGAACGCGCCCGAAATCGGCAACCGGCTGCCATGGCTGACGCTCGCGCGCCTGTAGCAATACTCGTCGCGCCAGGCGCACCGTTCCAGGATCGAGGCCCGCGCAACGAGAAAGCTCTCGCAAAGGACCATTCGTGAGTTCTCCAGGAGCCAGTATGCCGCCGCCAGAGGGGGCGGGTATGTTCGAGTCTGGTTTGCCATCGGGTGCGACATGTGGAAGACCAAGCGGTGGTGGTGCTCCGGCAATCAGAGCGAGCGCCAGACAGAGATTTCGCGCGGTGGTGCGCTGGGTTCGAAGCGGCATGCCAGACAAAATCGGCGGGGCGGCCTGGTTGCCGCTTTTGACGGCAAGTGCCTCCAGCGGAAGCGGCAGAACCCATGCACGTCGCGCCTCGTCCGGAATGCGCCATCCGGCCACATGGCGCCATGAGGAGCCGGGTCCATGCTGGCTTGGCGGGGTCGCGGGGAGCATTGGCAGCAACAACGCGTGGCGCTCTATCACCTCCACATCGCTGAGTACCGCGCTCACCGGGCGCTCGATCCGGCTTGCCAGCG
>DAHUXT010000193.1 GCA_027307065.1 Ktedonobacteria bacterium | reverse complement strand
GCCAGCAGGTCACTGCGCGAGGTGGCGCGCAGATTGATCATGCCATTGTCCAATGCCTCCTGGTCGGTGAACGAGGCAGCATTGGTGACGGTTTGCTCCGCCGGAACTTCGGCGCGATGATATGCCTGCTGCACCGAGCGCACCATTGCCAGCAAATCGTTCTTCACCTTGGTATCGAGCGTGGAGGGGAGGTTCTGGCCCGCGCTATCGATGGGGCTCGCCGCGCCAATCCGGGTGCCGGGAGCCATCGCGATGATTGGCGCGTTGAAGGCGATCAATGCGCCCGCCGAGGCCGCGCGCCCACCAGCCGGTGTCACGTAAACCACTATAGGAACGGGACTCGCGAGAATCGCCTGGCTGATGTCTTTCATCGATTCGAGATCACCGCCAGGCGTATCCATCTCGATGACGAGCAATACCGACCCGTCGGCGCGCGCCGTCTGGATCGCGCCCGTTGTGAATCGCGCCGAGGCAGGGCTGACATCCTGGTCAAAGGCGACCACATCGACGTGCGGCCCAGCGGCGTGGCTGGAGGGAGCGCCAAGGGCGCCGACGGTCCACACGCCAAGCGCTACAAGGATAGCGATTGCGGCCAGTGCCAGCGTCCGCGTCGCCTGGCCAGGATTCCAGGGAGGGCAGGATTTCAGGCGCATAGAGAGCCTCCTTACCCGAAGGCGGCTATTCCACCGTTGCCGCCAGCCAGACTATAGTCCGGCTGCTTGACAGCGTCAAGCGGGGATGCCTGAAGAGAATACGAATGGCGACCCCACGTGTTACCTGCGTCACATTTCGCAGATTGACACCTCTTGTATGCTGGCAAGTGCGATCAGCAACGGAGCTGACAAACATCTTTGCGATTACAGGCATTGCTTCAGCGTCGGATATGGCTCGGCAGCGCCTCGTCTAGAAAGGGAGTCGGCCACATGCGCAGGTTCTCGATGGCTTGCGTCGCGCTGTTGCTCGCGGTAGTGCTTGTGGGGTGCGGCCAAACGACGGCGGATACGCCGCAGCCAACGGCGACGAATATTCCGCAACCAACAGCGACCGTTCAGCCTACGCCGAACGAAACGCCTGGCGTCGTGGATAGTGGCCACCCATGTACCTTCGATACATCTGGCCAAACCCGATATATACAGCTTGGCGACCTCAAAGTGAGCACGGTGACCTTCTCGTCGGCCTACCCCGCGAATGAGCTTGCCAGCAGCCTCGACGCGACGAAGCCTGCGGTATTGCCCAGCAACCTGTCCAATCCGCCAAATCCACCAGTCAATCCTGCGACTTCGAATGGGTTTGGCTATGGCTTTACCATTTGTAATACGTCTCGCTCGAACAGCCATGTACTTCGCGCTATCACCGAGCGTATCGCCGCGTTCTCGGCCTATCATGGCACCCTAAACACCTTTATGTTTTGCGACGGATATTATCAACGGCCATACGGAGTGGGGGGTGGTGGCTGTGGCGGCGGCATCACCCTTGATGAATCACTGCAGGGAGTGTTCGCCGCCGACGCGACGACAGGCGCGCAAGTGAACGCCACCCAGGTGACCGCTTCGAATGCGCCGCCGTTGCCTGTCATACTTGGGCCAGGGCAAATGCTCATTTTTAGCGTTGGCATCACGCCGCCCACCGCGCCGGGACTGTATACCATCACGTTCGGCGTCAGGTACGACTCCACTACAGCCGTCGGTATCTCGACAGTTCAGCCGACGCTTTTCGACAGCGCCGCGATCAAGTGGACGGGCGGCAACTGCAATATACCCGCGATGCTCAGCCAGATTCCCGCCAGTTCGACGGATAAGTATGTCTGCGCGCCGCACTCGTGACAGTCGAAGCAGCTAGTGAGCCATAGTCGGAACCAAGGCATCGGCTGCACCCATCCTCTCCATCAAGAAACGCGTTCGATTGAACTCGGGGGCGTCGTTCGCTGTTCGCCCATATTCTCGACGTGCGCGGTATGATACGTTTGGGCGTGCTGACGGGCGGCCGGCATAGGCAGCACCGCGCCGCCCGCTGTATACTTCAATGGGCTTCGACAGTTTTCAACAGCGCGGCACAAGGCGACCCGTTCACTGGCGAGCGGCGGCATATGCGGCGCTTGAGTACCTTGAGGAGAACGACGTGGCAGCAGGACAGACAGAGTTCGACGTGCTGGTGATCGGCGCGGGCGTGGGCGGGTATCCGGCGGCGATTCGCGCGGCGCAACTGGGCAAGCGTGTGGGCATCGTCGAGAAGCAGTATCTCGGCGGTACCTGCCTGAACGTTGGGTGTATTCCATCGAAGGCGCTTTTGCACGTCGCCCACCTCTACGCGGAGTTTGGCGAGATGGGCCTGATGGGCATCCAGGCGGCGCAGCCCAAGGTGGATATGGCGGTTGCGGTGGCCTACAAGGACAAGGTGGTCAAACAACTGACCAGCGGCGTCGGACAGTTGCTCAAGGCGAATGGTGTCACCATCTTCGACGGCATGGCCGAGGTGCAATCGCCAACGCAGGTGCGCGTCACTCTGAATGACGGCTCGACGCAGGATCTGCGCACCAGCAAATTGATTCTGGCCAACGGCTCGACGCCAATACGGCCGCCCTTCCCCGGCATCGACGGGCGCAACGTCATCTTCAGCGATGAGGCGCTCAGCATGTCGGAGGTGCCAGCAAGTCTCGTCTGCATCGGCGGCGGCGTCATCGCGGTCGAGTTGGCGTGCATGTTCAACGCCTTTGGCACTGAGGTAACCATCGTCGAGATGCTGCCCGCGATTATCGCCAACGAAGACGAAGAGGCAATCCGGGCGTTGACGCAGTCCCTCACCAAGCGCGGCATCAAGATCAACACCAATGCGAAAGTCGAATCCATCGAAGACGCCGACGGCAAGAAGCGCGTGACGGCCACGACCGCCGATGGCAAGAAATCATTCGATGGCGAGTATGTGCTGGTCGCGGTCGGGCGACAGGCGAATCCAGCCGGGCTCGATGCGCTGGCCAAGGCGGGACTAAACATGGAGCGCGGGCGTGTGCTCGCCAATGAGAAGATGGAAACCAACCTGCCAGGTGTCTACGCCATCGGCGATCTGGTCGGGCGCACGTGGCTGGCGCACGTGGCGGAGACCGAGGCCGAGATCGCGGCGGAGAACGCTTGCGGCCACGAGGCGCGGATGGACTACGACGTCATTCCACGGCCCATCTTCACGTTCCCAGAAGTTGCCTCGGTCGGCCTGACGGAGAAGCAGGCCCGCGAGAAGAACCCGAATATCCATGTCGGCAAGTTCCCCTGGGCCGCCAATGGCAAGGCGCTGACAGCGAATGAGCGCGAAGGGTTCACCAAGGTGATTATCGGTGAATACGGCGAGGTCCTGGGCGCGTGCATTTTCGGTCCGGACGCGACAAACCTGATTACCGAGTATTCGCTCGCCATGCGGGCCGAATTGACAGTAGACGAGGTGCTGTCAACCATCCACCCGCATCCGACCTACAGCGAGGCGCTGCGTGAGGCAACACTTGCCGCCGAGGGCCGCCCCATCCACATCTATCAGCGGGCCGTCGCGCGCCGGTAACCATTGGGAGCGATCACGCCAAGTCGTTAACCGGCTAATCCGCTCGTAAGCCGGACATGTTCCGCGTGCCGCCATTCGTGTTCCAGGATGGCATAGTGGAGCATGTCCCACCATTCGCTGCCGCTCCACTCGGCCTCGCGCATCCAGCCCTCGTAGCGCATCCCCAGCCGTCGCATCACGCCCGCTGACCCCATGTTATCGGGGTGGCATTCGGCAAAGATGCGGTGCAGGTGCAACTCGGTGAAGCCGAAGCGCACGAGCGCTGTCCCGGCTTCTGACGTGTAGCCTTGTCGCCAATAGTCGTGGTGAAGGGTGTAGCCCAGTTCGGCCTGCCAGCGCTTACCGCTTCCCGTCCAGTAGAGACCGCCGAAGCCTATCACGCGATTCTCAGCGGTATGGACGAATGCGAACGGACGGGCACGGGGTGGCACCTCACGCCCCCAGTCGCACAGCATCTCGATGAGATCGCGTGTTTCCTGTTGGCTGAGCGGAGCGCCTGAGATATAGCGCTGTACCTCGGCATCGCTGGTGAACTCGTGGATTGCGGGCCAGTCTACCGATTCCAGTGGACGGAGGGTCAATCGCGCCGTCACCAGCCGCTCGCTGACCATGAGTACCCTTTGCCTTCCTTTGCCGTGTACGCTGAACGTCATATGCCGCCATCCGCAGGCATAGTATAGCCATGTGGTCTATACCCTGTCACACAAGTACTGGCTGATGTTGGCGTATAATGACATGCCGGATTGCTGGTATCTGGACGCCGAACTGCTGGCGTCCTTCTTGTTCGACACTCGTTCGACTCGTGAACAGGGTTGGCCCGCATGTACGTTCGCACTACCTTGCCCAATGGTCTGCGTCTGGTCACCGCTCCGATTTCCCACGTGCGCTCGGTGAGCATCGCGTTCTTCTTTGGCGTCGGCTCGCGCTACGAATCAGATGAGATCGCCGGGGTGTCACATTTCATCGAGCATATGATCTTCAAAGGATCGAAACGCTATCCCTCGGCGCAGCTCATCTCGGAAACCATCGAAGGTGTCGGCGGACTCCTCAACGCCTCCACCGACCGCGAGATGACGGTCTTTACGGCGCGCATCGCCAGCAAATACTTCGAGCAGGCGATGGACCTTCTGGCCGACATGGTTCGCAATCCGCTCTTCGCGGCGGATGAGATCGCGCGTGAGCGCCGGGTCATCTCCGAGGAGATCGGCATGTATATGGACGATCCTGGCTCGTGGGTGAGCGTCCTCGCCAATGAACTCTTCTGGAAGAACCAGCCACTTGGCCGCGAAATCGCGGGCACGCGTGAGACGGTACAGGGGATGTCTGCCACGGCGATCCGCCAGTATCATGCGCGCCACTACCTGCCGAACAACCTCGTCATCAGCATCGCGGGCGATGTCACGGCTGAGCAGGTGGAGGACGTCGCCACACGGCTGCTTGGCGACTGGCAGCCACAGGATGTCCCGTCCTGGATCCCGTGTCCGCCGGAATCTGGCATACCGCAGGTTCACCTGGAGTCGCGTGAGACCGAACAGACGAACTTCGATCTTCTATTGCTCGGATTGCCCTACAACGATCCAGACCGCTACGCGCTCTCGCTGCTGAACACCATTCTCGGCGACAGCATGAGTTCGCGGCTGTTCCTTGAGGTACGCGAGCGGCAGGGGCTGGCATACGATGTCGGCTCAGCCCCCATCCAATATCACGATACCGGCGCGTTCTCGGTGACTGCTGGCGTCGCGCCCGAGCAGACCGCCGCCGCGTTGACGGCGATTCTGCGCGAGGTGGCACGCATGCGCGATGAGCCAGTGGGAGCGGAGGAGTTGACGCGAGCCAAGGAGTACACCCGAGGACGCATTACGCTCAGCCAGGAAAACACTGGCGCAGTTTCTGGATGGTACGGCGCGCAGGAACTCGAACTGGGCGAGATTCGCGAGCTTGACGAGGAGTTGGAACATTACGACGCCGTAACACGGGAAGATATTCAGCGAGTGGCGAGACGCATGTTCGACGAGTCGTGGCTGCGGCTGGCACTCATTGGGCCACACGACGATGCCGAAGCGTTCGAGCGGCTGCTGCGGTTGTCTTGAAATCAGGCCGACACGATGCGTCGGGCGACGTTATAGCCCCTTCTCATAGCGAGTGGGGTGGCGATTCCGCCTCAGTGGCTATCGCTCGCGGCGGTGTCGGGAGTGTTCTCATTGTCGGCAGGCGGCTCGATGCTCCCCTCGACGATGTGCGATGTCACTGGGGTAACTGGCGTAATCGGAGTGATCCGCGCAGGCGGTTCATCGCTGCTGTCCAGCCCGGAGAACATTTCGGTGAAATTGAGATCTTTCGTCGAATTGCGGAACTCTTTGAACGCCTTGCCGAGCGACGAACCCATCTCAACCATGCGCTTTGGCCCAAAGACCAACAGCGCCAGCACGAGCAACCCTACAATCTGAAACCAGTGTCCCATGGCGCACCTCCGGCGGCCAGCATATCGCCCAATGTTGTCTTCCTTCGGGTCAAGTTGTATTGTACCATCACCGTAGTCGTACATCACTGTTGTACACCTGTAGCGCCGTCATAGTTGTATCGTTGCGCGGACGGTAGTTTCCACACCCACACATAATTGAGCGATCACCGGGACATCAACTGATCGATAGTGACCGGATGTGGTGAAACACCTGGCCCCAAACAACGCATCTTCAAGAGCATAGCAACCGCCTGGCAAACTCCCAGAATACGCTGCTCGCGCGGAGGCGACCAGGGGCGGCAGGAGCACAAGTGATGGCGGATGCGGCCAGTTTTGCGGCAATCGTGCCGCGGTACACCAGCGCGATGTTGCATGTAGCGGCATCGCTGGTTGGCATGGATGACGCCGAAGATGCGGCGCAAGAGGCCGTAATGCGCGCCTGGCAAGCGTGGCCAACACTCCGAGAGGAGAGTGCCGCCCGCGCGTGGCTCATCACCATCACGGTGAACGTCTGCCGCCAGTGGCGTCGGGGCGCCTATGGCCGCGAGGCGCGAATGACACGTCCGCTGCCGGTCGGTGAGGAATCCGGCGAAGAATTACTCGCGATGCTCCATGCGGACCCTGGCGCCAGCGACCACCTCGGCTCGATGGATCTGCGGGCGGCTGTCAATCAACTGCGCCCAGAGTTTCGACTGGTGGTCGCACTGCGCTATTATGCCGGGCTCGATGCCACCGAGATTGGCGCCGCGCTAGGCATTCCGCCCGCGACGGCCCGCACCCGGCTGCGGCGGGCGCTCGAATTGCTGCGTCTGCAACTGCGCATCTCTGGCGAAGGGACCAGCGCACGCGCGCGGCTCGTGCCACAGGGAGGCTCACATGTCGGATGAGCACCTGCGACCGCTGAATCCAGGCGACGAAACGCGCCCCAGCCAGGATGGCATGATCCCCACGGATCTGCTGCCGCTGGATGACCTGCTGCAACGCGACGGGATGCGCTGGCGTGAGGGCGCACCCTCGGACCGTCGGCTGACCGACCTGGCGCGGCAACTCGCTACGTATGCGGGCGCAACGACTCTCTCACCCATCGCGGCGGACGACGATGTCGTTGGGGGCGTTGAAGCGCTTGCCTTCGAAGCGGGCAGCCAGAACTTCGATTTTTCCGTTCTTCAAGGTGCGGGTGACACGGCGTTCGCGGAATTCGCAGGTGTAGAGGCGGCCT
>DAHUXT010000192.1 GCA_027307065.1 Ktedonobacteria bacterium | reverse complement strand
CAAATGTTCGGCCAGGATACCCCTGCCTTCAGGCATGGGGAGGACTGGCCTTCTCCTTTCGTACCAACTACACGATATGTTCGCGCCATGGTGTCTTGGAAGCTTACGGCGGAGAGCTTATTCGGTGCGGCGACGTTGTATTGCCTCCAGATAGGCAGTGGTGGCGCGAGAGCGGCCAAGCGCGGTATGGAGCGCGTAGCGGGTGGCGTCGAGCGCGTGATCGTTCTGTTTGAGCGGCTGCTCGGAGGGATCGCGTCCCTCGCTAGCGCGGGTGGCATATTGATAGCTGCCATACTCGGCAATGGTATGGACGCAGCGCGGCGCGATGTGCAGCCCATACGCTCCATCGGGACGGCGAGCCAGCAGGCTTGTCACCGTCTGGATGCCCGCCCGTACGCTGTTGTCGGCTCGTTGCGCCCGTGACGCCAGTCCCTCGCGGACCAGCGCGGCGGCCAGCGCGTCGATGTGCTCCGGCTCGTCCGGCCCGCAGTACCACGTCTCAACCCCATAGCGCCGGGTCAGCGCGACCAACGCGGGAAGCAGCACCTCTTGCAGGCCCGCTCTCCGCTGGTAGAATTCGTCAACTTGCCAGGCGCTCCCGTCGCCATCCAGCGCAAAGACCGCCGCAGCCGCGGGATTGGTATAGCCCCAGTCGACGCCGGCGATCACGCGCCGCCAGTGTTCACGCTCTGGTGGCTCGGCCAGGTGCCCACCCGTGCTGGCGTCCAGCGTGTAGACCAATCCCTCGAAGGCGACAAACAGGCCCTCGATCTCCTGCCGTGCAAAGGCGCCGCTATAGCCGAGCTCGTCGATGTAGCCCGGCGGCAGATTGTGCGCGTTGGTCCGGGTGGAGGCGCGAAAGAGTGTGTGGCCGGGTCGCGGTGATAGCTCGAAGTCGCGGGCGAATCCGTCGCGCCCTTTGGGTGTGCCGGTTGCCCATCCTGCCGTCTCGTAGCCTCGCTGCCGCAGTCGTCCCTTGAGCACCTGCCAGGCGTAATGGCCACAGAGGGGCGCCTCATCCAGCCAGAACCAGGCGAGATTGAGACCGCGCAGCCGGTCGGGCGCATCCAGTGACCGGAACAGCACTTCGCTGCCGTTGCGCAAAATCAGATGGCCCTCAGTCTTGTTATAGGCGGCGATCAGCGCGGGCGGCACGAGCGCGAAGAACGTGCGAGCGGTGGCGTCGCGCAGCATCGGATAGGTGGGTGCGCCAATCAACCCCAGTGAGCCGGGATGCTCGACCGCCCGCAGTATCGCCCGCATTGCCCCTGCTGTCGTCTTGCCCGCGCCTAGCCCGCCCACGTAGAAGCTGAAGCGGCTCGCGCAGTGGACGAAGTCCCACTGTACCGGGTTGAGCGTCCAGGTAAGCGACGGCGCTTCGAGCGTATGGCGCCCATCGGGTTTCTCTCGCGAACGCATGGCTACTTGTCTCGATCACTGCTGGACTGACGCTCCGTCGGCTCTGCCGCGTCTGGGGACTCTGGCGACTCAGGCGTATCGGGGCGGCGTGTGAGGGTGATGCGCACGGGCGAGGGTTCCTGGCCGATGCGGTAGTAGAGTCCCTGCAGCCGCGCCACCTCGCGCTGGGCGGTGAGGGCAATCGAGAGATAGCGCGCGCCCTCGTGGCGATCAGGCTCCTGTTCGTTTCGTTCGCGCTCGTAAGCCCGCCAGGCGGCACTAGCAATCGAACGCTGGCTTTCGATAGCGCGCAGCAACTGTTCGGCACGTTCGGCACGCTCTTCCTGGGCGAGTGTATCCAGCCGGGCTCGCAGCCAGCGGCGAATGGTCGTTTCGCTGACAGACATGGTCCCCGCGATTTCGGCGACGCGCATCCCCTGGCAATAGAGCGTGAACGCGCGCTCCTCGCGGCTATGCTCTTGCTCGTCATCTACATCATCCACGTCGTCCACGTCATCAGGTGTGTTCTCGGTCCCCATGATCCCTGGCCTCCACTCCGCTCTCCGCATGCCGCGCACTCCCCGCGCCAAGAAGGTTGAGCGCCCCCACCCCTGCGCCCCCTGTGCCCGAAGGCTCCCACAAGAACCCCATGTCGCCTACATCCCATACATCTCGCGTCGCCCCACGAAAAACGGCGTCCTAGCCTCCCATCGCAGGAAGCCAGGGCGCCGTTTCCCGGCTCACCCCATCACTCTCCATCAACTATCAGTCATCGTTTGGCGCTTTGCCGCTGCGCCGATCACAGCCGCGTGCGAATATCGCCATCGATCGAGCGCGGCCCCTCGCCTTTCCACGTCAGCCAGATCTGGCCGCTCTCGGGCGCGGTCTCGTTGATGCGCCGCTGGTGTCCGGCCAGCCAGAGAATGAGGCGTAGCGCGCGTCCCCGCAGGCGCACATGGTGGCTGCCGTAGCGCAACTCACCCTCGTACGTGCCTCTGGGGTCATCCCCCAGCCCCGAGTCGCCGGAATCCCCCATGTCGCCCATGATGCCTCTGCCCCTGACCGGAATACTCGCCTGCCCGGATGTTCGCGTCGCGCAGTCCACAGCTCAGCCTTATCGAGCGGATACGCGCCTCGAATCATAGAACAAATATTCTAATTCCTCAAGGGCAAAAGATCGTTGTTTCACGAAGGACACAGAAGATGGTGGGGCACTCTGGCCAGCAATGGTGGCAGATGTGGGAGCGCCGCCGCTCACTGGCCAAGCACGCCGAGCGTGAGCGCCAACCTGGTTTCCAGGAATGCGCCTATGCGCCCAACCTCGGATTCGAGGAGTTCGTGCTGCCGGGTGGTCAATTGACCGAACGATTCCACCCGTAATTCAGGGTCGCGCTTCGATGCTTGGCGGTGCGGGCGCTTTTCCCATAAGCCCGATACCACACCGTCGATCAGCATCACCGAGAGGGCGGTCGCACCTTCAAATCGTCCACGTCCGTATGTGTTCACACGGGCGCGTGCTGCCTCCGGAACGATGCGCTCGCGTGGGCCGCATCCCAACAGGTAGCAATCGTATTGTGGGAGCAATCGCAGTGAATCAGCCGATGGTGTGGCTGATGGTGGTCTGTCGGCCTCGACATCGGCCGCCAGCATCCACGCGCGACGGCCCGCGAAGTCTACCGCTTCCAGGTCGGCAGCGAGCGGCTCTAACAGTTTCTGCGCCTGTGCGGGCATGAGTCGAAACCAGTGCGCGACATCGCCGTGGGTGACGGGACCATATGTCGCAATATAGCGTCTGATCAACTCAGTGAGTGCCGTCTGAGAGTCATGGTCCTCCCAGTGCCCGATCCACTGGTCGACGCGGACGAACGTCACCTGGCTGCCTTGAGCGGGGCCGAAGCAGAGTTTCCCGGCGAGCGCGGCCGGGGCGAGAAACTCTCCCCACGCGGAAAGCAGCCGTTCCCGCGCCCACTCACCCACTCGATGTGTGACCTTCTCGGCCAGTTCCTTGCGGGTGAGCGAGCAGCCATCGAGCGCCTCGCCAATGGCAGTGAGCAGCGCGTTGGCCTGCGATGGCGTCAAGCCAGCACGGCTATACCACGGCGTTCCACTGAGTGTCTCCGCCGCTCGCAGTGCTGCCATCCACAGCGGCAACTCGTCTGCCGGGAGCAGGTGGAGTGTTGCACGCGGCCCGTAGGTCTTCACAAGCGAATGGTGATCCCAGAGGGCTGCCCGCACATCGCGCCGGGTGACATTGGCGACACGTGCTCCTATCGCGAGTTCCGCTGCCGAGAGGATTTGTGCCTGAACCCCTCCAGCCGCGCGAACGGTGTCTGCCAGATGAGCGGGTTGAGCGGGCGCAAGCAGATGCTGACGAGCGAGCCGCCTCTGGCATGCGGCCTTCCATGTGTACGATTTCATGGCGCGTCCTTATCCGGCTGCTGGTAGAGCGCGAGGGTTGCCTGGGCTGCTGCCAGCACAGACGCGCGCAGCGTCGCCGGCTCGACGACCTCGATCTGCGGCCCGTAGCTCAAGACATACTCGCACGCGCTATGGTCATCCTCAAAGAGAACGGTCATCCGTACCCATCCTGTGGCGTCGGGCGGCTCTTCGTGGTCGATCCGGGTATAGCGGCCCCCGGCGCGCATGCCCGCTAACGCGCTGGGCGCTACCCGCAGTGTCGCCGGAAAGCGGGGAATCCGCTCGGTGAACCGCGCCGACGAATCTTCCCAATGCGCCGCCAGATCGAAGCCGGGCGGGCGCTCATACATCTCATCGAGTAGCTCGGCGCTGCGCACACGCGAGACACGATAAGTGCGCGGCTGCCCATCGATTGCCACGATGACGTACCAGACGCTGCCCTTGGCCACCAGACCCAGTGGATCGCCCAGACGCTCGCCTGGCGCGTCGTTGTCATAGCCGTAGGTGAAGCGCAGGCGGCGCTGCTGCCAGATTGCCTGCTGCAACACGGGCAGCATTGGCACGGCATCGTCACGCTGCCCCCAGCCAGCGACGTCGATGTGAATGCGCTGGCGAATGTCTTCAGCGCCCTGGCGCGAGATCGCTGGTAGCGCGGCCAGCAGCTTGATCAGTGCCGCATCCGATGCCTGTTCCATGCCAAGGTCCGCCATCAGGCGCGAGGGGCGAGTGAGGAAGAGTGCCTGTATCTCGGCTGCGTTCATGCCT
This sequence comes from Ktedonobacteria bacterium, assembly GCA_027307065.1. Taxonomy (GTDB): domain Bacteria; phylum Chloroflexota; class Ktedonobacteria; order Ktedonobacterales; family JADMIN01; genus DAHUXT01. Next base: position 2,651 of record DAHUXT010000192.1, on the reverse strand, counting down.
GTGAGATTGGTGCGATACTCCTCCAGCAGCCGCCAGCCGCCCCCGGCGCCGCGCTCCGCTGTGACGGGGATGCCCGCCATGCCAAGCGCTATCATATCGCGGTGAATCGTGCGCTCCGAAACCTCCAACCGGTGCGCCAACTCGCCCGCTGTCATCTGGCCATGTATCTGCAAAAGCAGCAGTATCGAGAGCAAACGATCTGCGCGCATCGTCGAGTGCGCTCCCCGTGTCGCTATGGCGTCGTCTTTTTTCAGAGTACGTCTGCACTATGCCATATCTCGCGGCCGTTGAGGGGAAATTACGCGCATTCGGCGGTCGTCGGCTGGTTGAAGATGCATAAACCCGCCGGATTCCCCACGTCTCATGTGGAAGTAAGTCCAGCGGGTTTCGCCGCAGTCGTATTGCTCAGGCGTCCGTGCCGCCACAGGGTGGGATTATGCGTCAGCTACGTTCCAGCGACATGCTCTGGCGATCAGGCGCTCATCAATAGATGAAACTGACTCCCGAGCGGACGTAGACGTAACGGTAATTGACCCGTCCCCAGCCGCCGCCGTTCACGTAGAAGTTCATCTCGGAGATGATGAACCAGCCGCCGCTGAGCACGGCCTCGACGTGGCCGACGTGGCCACCGCCGCCCGCGCCCTCGACACCCGGCTGGAAGACCACCGTCGCGCCGACGACAGGTTGCGAGCCAACATGGAGGCCATACTTCGGCGCGTTCCATGCCCACGAGGCGGCATTGCCGAGCTTCATCAACGGCTCGCCCTGGTGGCGATACCAGGCGTACCAGGTGCAGACGCCGAAATACCCAGCGTAGGGGTCGCCGCCGAAGTCTGACATGCCGTAGGATGGATGGCCAGGTACAGGCGCCCAGGGGCTGTAGCTCCCGCTCCCACTGCCACCCCAGCCGCCAGTACCGCCAGTGCCCCCGTGTGTGTGGGTCGTGTGGCTGACACGCGGTGTGGACTTTCGCTTCATCACCGCGGTTGTCGTTGGCGCGAGCGGCGCAACCCGGCGGGCTGTCCGGTCGAGGGTCAGCAGGTCGCTGGCGATCGGCCAATCGCCGGTGGGATTCGGCGTCCACATGGCGTCATCGGAGAGCAGGCGCATCGAGCTATCAATGTGCCAGCGTGTGGTGCAACGGGTCGTCGTCGTCTGCCCGGTCATGCCAAAGGCGCGCCCGCCCGCGACATCGAAGTCCCAGACGGTGTGATTCGTGCCTGTGGTGTTATTCATGCCTGGCACGATGACCTTCGTCACCGGAGCGGAGCTGCTCCAGCTGCGGCAGAGCCACTGCCCATCGAAGTTGATCCACGTGTAGCGCGGCGCCGCTTGTGCCTGGGGTAGTGCACTGACATTCGCAACGCCAGTGCTGAGCGCCATTCCTCCCAACATCGCGAGCGAAAGGATTCGCCCGCCCGACAGCTTTCGAACCTGTGTTGCTAACAAGAGCCGTACCTCCCTTAGAGGGAAGTCACGGGCAGCGAAGGCCCGCGTTTCCCCTCTCCGGCAGCCCTGCGCGATCCTGCGCCAGGCCAGCCGCTCCACACCGCACCGGTCATCCTCGGTGCTCCACCACCCACGCAGCTCTCCGCACCGCTGGCCCGCTGGTAGCCGATAACGGCTGACCCTGCCAGCGCCCTGTGGCGGCTCCGCGCATGTCTGTTCTCCCCTCGCCACCGAGAGCTAGAACAAACGTGCTTTCCGTCGTACAACAGCACTATACCTGGGTTTGCGACAAGAAACCAGAGTTCGCATGCTTGTCTGGTACCATCAGGCTACGCTGCCTGCTCACGGAATCTAGCCCTTGTGTAGTACAAGTGCAGCATTTCCTGTGCGACAGCGAGGCTATTGCATTCCGGATAGATGATAGCATACCTCGTGCCGAACATTCATGGGCGCTACTCGGGTATACATAATGCGCGAAGGCTCGCGGAGTGGTTGTTCGCCATCTCGCGAGCTCTTCAGTATCTCAGCGAGCAGTCACCGTTCATTCTATGTGTTCGGAGTATGTTCTGCGTGCGCTAGTCGTATGCTAGTAGCCGTATTCCGCCCAATATCCGCTACAATGCGCGTACAGATCGTTGACCAATGGGACGCAAGCAACGAGAAAGCGGGACTATCAGATGGCCAATCGCGGAGAATACGCGGTGCTCTGGGATGTGGATGGCGTGCTGATCGATAGCGGCGAACAACATCGGCGCGCCTGGGAGCAACTGGCGCGTGAAGAGCATCTGCCGTACAGCGATGCCGCCTTCTGGGCCACCTTTGGCATGCGCAACACCGATATCTTCCCCCGGATGTTTGGCATCGCTGGCCCGCCAGAGCGTATTACCGCGCTCGGCGACCGCAAGGAGGCCATCTACCGGGCGCTCCTGGAGACGGATGCGGTGGCGCTCCCTGGCGCGAGGGAACTGCTGACGGCGTTGCACGCGGCGGGCTACAAACAGGCGCTTGGCTCATCTGCCCCGCCCGCCAACCTGGAGGCGATCATCCGTCTGCTGGCGATTGCCCCATTGCTCGATGCGGTGGTTTCGGGCGAACAGGTGGCACATGGCAAGCCTGCGCCGGACATCTTTCTGGCGGGCGCCGAACGGCTGGGGGTAGTCCCCGCGCACTGCCTTGTGATCGAAGATGCTCCCGCTGGGGTC
>DAHUXT010000191.1 GCA_027307065.1 Ktedonobacteria bacterium | reverse complement strand
GCTCCGCCTTTCGTCATACGGATTCCGGGTGGGTACTTACAGAACCTCGCCCGGCTACCTCCTGCGCGAGCTCCAACGCCTCACGGAAGAGTATTGGGTAATCGGTGTGGGCCAGCAACAACCTGGACGTTTCCTCCAGTGTGAACCAGGCGAGCGCATCGTGTTCGTCTGGCTGCAGATTACGGGGCTCCCCTTGCCACTGGGTGAGCAGGAACAGCGTCATCCGGAGCGTGTGGCGGCGCTCATCGGCCATGGCTGGCACACGGAGCACTGCCAACTCCCGCCATGTTGTGGGAGTCACGCCAATTTCCTCGCGCAGTTCACGCACCAGCGCCTGCTCAGCTGTCTCGCCTATCTCCACATGCCCGCCCGGTACATCCCACACGCCTGGATAGGCCTTGCGGCGAGCGGAGCGTTTCCCAAGCAGGAGACGCCCCTGACAGCATAGCAGTCCGGCTGCGACGTTGACCTCCACAGGAGCGCCTCTCTCCTCACCGTCCTGGCCATCAGGACAGCCAAGCCACGAGTACGATTCTACAATGTCCCATCAGGACTTGGCGTCACTTACTTCGTCGGCGCGAACTCGTCGAGGATTTGCGGCTCGGCGCCCGCCGTAAGCATCTCATTCGTGGCGCGTTCACCGTCGTCTGGCCGCACATCTACAGCGCGGATCGCGTCTATGAGCAGCGAGGCGGCAAATCCGTCGTTGATCGCATCGAGCACGGTAGCGCGCACACAATAATCCGTGGCCAGGCCACCGACATAAACATGGTCGACACCGAGCGCATGCAACGCGGCGGCCAGCGGTCGTCCATCCGGCAAGAGCGCCTCAAGCGCCGAATATCCTTGATCGTCCGTGCTCATGCCCTTCGATACGACCACCGCGCTAGCGGGGAGCCGTAGCCCCGCGTGAAACTCCGCGCCGGATGTGCCCTGCACGCAGTGTGGTGGCCAGGGACCTCCCTCGGTGACGAAGTGGCGCGTGTGTTCGGGATGCCAGTCGCGGCTGGCGAAGATGGGGATGCCCGCATCGACGGCGCGCGCCATATACTCGTTAAGGATCGGAACGACCGCATCGCCGTCTGGTACCGCCAGTGAGCCGCCAGGGCAGAAGTCGTTCTGCACATCCACCACAATTAGTGCATCAGCCATCGGCTCGCTCCTTCGCGCGATGAATATGTCTGCTCACCCGCTATTTATCGGCCCTCGGGTTAAAGCGATAGAGTGCGGCTGGTCTGTGCTGCCCTGCCTTGCGTGTCTCGGGGATCTGCTCCAGAATTCCGGTCGAGAGCACCTTCTTGCGGAAGTTGCGCTTGTCAAGCGGGCGATTGAGAATCGCCTCATACACCTCCTGCAACTCGCTCAGGGTGAAGGCAGGCGCGAGCAACTGAAAGCCAATCGTCGTATATTCCAGTTTGCTGCGCAGCCGCTGTCGGGTGTAGTCCAGAATCTGGTCGTGGTCGAACGCTAGCGAAGGATGTTCGTAGGCGGGGAACCATTGTGCATCGGCGGCGTCGTCCCCCGCACGCAGATGGAGTTGGTCGGCGCGGAGCAGTGCGTAATAGACCACCGTGATGACCCGCGTGCGTGGGTCGCGAACGGGATCTCCGAAGGTGTACAGCTGCTCAAGGTAAACATCGCTAACGCTGGTTTCCTCACGCAACTCGCGCCTCGCGGAATCTTCAAGCGATTCATTGGGTGCGATGAAGCCACCGGGAATCGCCCACATGCCTTCGAACGGCCAGTGGCGTCTGCGAATGAGCATTACCTCGAGCCGCCGCTCGCGCACCGTCAAAATGACGACATCCACTGTGACCGAAGGCCGCTCGAACTTGCCCGGGTCATAGGAATCCTTGCGCTGATGCGCCTCGCGTGGTGTGTCAATCTGCGCATCGGCGGCAGCCTCGGCGGCAGTTGTCTTATCGGCGCGGGCTGACACAGTGGTTCTCCTGGCTACGGAATATATGGCGACGGCGCAATGGCCGTAGCATCACACCATGGCAGTACCATTATACTCCGATGGGCGTTCTCCGTGTGGGGGCAGGTGCGGAGCCGAACGAATAAGCAGCAGGGCGGCGTTACCTGCGCCATCAAGGCTCGTTTGGAACGGAGAACGCAATATCTGAGCCAGCGACCGCAACGGCGCGGCAGACGGCGAGCGCACTGTGTTGGCAGGAGAGATACGTGGGTGAGATGGGACAAGCGGAAGAGAACCCCCGGGGCGCGTTTTTCGAGCAGTTGATGACGGCCAGGATGCCAACCGCAGGGCCAGTACGTTCGAGTCAGGCTTCGCCTGAAGATCGCGCCGCAAGTGCTAGGAGCAATGCTACTACCGATGCCGATGCCACTGCCCCAACAGCAGCCGAAGAGGTTGCCACCGTTCGCGTCGCGACGTCTCACCCGCCATCGACGCCGCAGGCGCCGCACGCGCAATTTCCTGATACGGCGTCACACAGCCTTCATGGCATCCGTGAAGTATTCGCCGCCAGCTCCGCCCCAGCCCTGGCGGAGGCGTTGCCCCTGCCGCGCCGTAAACTCTCGCGCCAGCGTCGCGCAATAGCCGCTGTAGCGTTTACGGTGTTGTCGCTGGTCGTTGCGATGGTGCCCGTTCTCTCATACGTTTCGGCGTCGCAGCCAGCCTCCGCCAGCCACGCTGCGACATCTGGCCAGGGTGCGAACCCAGCAGCCGGGTGGCATCCACAGAACTGGGCGACCGTCGCGCGCCAGCAGGCAGAAGTGCGGTATGTGAACAAGCTCATCGCCCATATGACGCTCGATCAGGAAATTGGGCAGATGATCATGCTCGGCTTCCTCGAGACGCAGATGTCGCCTTCGCTTGCCTACAGCATCAAACAATTTCATCTCGGCTCAGTGATTCTCTACGCCTGGAATATCACCGGGGCAGATCAGGTGAAGCAACTGACGTCACAGATTCAGGCGCAGAGCGATTTGCCCCTGCTCATCGCGACCGATCAGGAGGGCGGCAGCGTCAACCGGCTCCAGTCTGTGGTCGGCCCGTTACCGTCCGCGGCGACCATTGGCGCGACCGGTGACCCCAGTTACGCCCGCCAGCGTGGCATCGCGGATGCGCAGCAGTTGGCCGCACTGGGCATCAACGTCAACTTTGCGCCAGTGGTCGATGTTGCCAACACGGGTGGTGGCGATCTGGGTGGCCGCACCTTCGGCGATACCCCTAAGCAGGTGACGACGATGGCTGGCGCGTATCTGTCGGGCCTGCAATCCAGTGACCAGGTGGTGGGCACACTCAAGCACTTTCCGGGGCTGGGTGACGTGCCGGCCGATCCGCATCAGACCCTCTATACCCTCAACCGCAGCGTGTCCGAGCTTGAAAGCATCGACTGGTCGCCCTATAGAGCGCTAATCGCCAACGGCACGGCGCAAATGATCATGTCTACCCACGTCGTAGTAGCTGCGATCGACCCTACGCGGCCAGCCTCGCTCTCGAAGCCGGTGTTGACGGGCGTCCTGCGCGATCAATTGGGCTACCAGGGTGTTATCGTCACCGATGGCATTTACATGGGCGCACTCACCGCCAATTACACGTTCGACCAGATCGTCGTGGACGCCGTCGAGGCGGGCAATGACATTATCTGCAGCACGTACTCCATCGCTTCCACGGCGGCGGCGCTCAATGCGCTTGAAAACGCGGTGCGAAGCGGCGAAATCTCCAAGGCGCGCATTGACGATTCTGTCCGGCGAATTCTGCTGCTCAAGCTGAGCAATGGCGTGCTCAACATGTCTGAGGGACAACGGTAAGGTTGTGGCGGCGCGTGTACAGCGCTTGATAGCGCCACCTGCGATGTGAGACACTGCGATGGAATGCCCGCCAGCGTGGCGCGGCGAACCTGGTTGATGACATCGCGAGTCGAGTAAAGAGGCTGTCACGGTGAGCGAGATCACAGATGCCCAGGCGTTCCCCATGCGCGGGATTCCGCAGCCAACGCGTGAATCGGTGCTCAATCTACCGCGGGTGCGCATATCGCAGCATCCGGTGATTGTGCATAAAATCACGTTGCTGCGCGACAAGCGGACATCTCCGCCGGAGTTCTACCGTCTGGTGCGCGAACTGGGCGCGCTGCTGGCCTACGAGGCGACCAGCGACCTGCGGCTTGAGCCAGTGCAGGTCGAGACGCCACTGGAGTCGATGACTGGAGGGCGGTTGGCGGGCGGCGTCGGGATTGTTCCGATTTTGCGCGCGGGGCTTGGGCTTGCCGAGGGATTCCGGCAGGTGTTGCCCGATGCGGCTGTCTGGCACCTGGGGCTGCGCCGCGACGAGCGTACATTAGAGCCGATTGAGTACTACAATCAACTGGCGCGTTCCACGAACCTGCAGGTATGCTTTTCAGTGGATCCGATGCTGGCTACTGGTGGATCGGCAATTGACGCGCTCAATATCCTCAAGCGCTATGGTGTGCCTCACTTGCGCTACGTGGCGCTCATTGGCGCGCCGTACGGATTGCTGAAGCTACGCCAGGCGCATCCGGATGTGCCAATCTATCTCGCAGCGCTCGATGAGCGGCTCGACGATCGCGGCTACATCTGCCCAGGGCTGGGCGACGCGGGCGACCGGCAGTTCGGCACGCTGTAGAATCTGGGAGCGCGCGGCGAGCGCGCAGCAATACAGAACAGACAGGCGATTCCCATTGGATGCAGAGACGCGGCCTCACGACGAGAGGCCTGTTGATAGTTCTCCAGAAGAAGTCCCAGATGTGTCTGGGGCCAAGAGCGCGAATATCGCGTCGACGCCCGACATGGACGCCGAGAATCCCGAGGAGGGCGCCGTTCCCCCTGGCTACGATTGGCCGACACACGGCGGCTATTTGGGCTGCTTGCTAGGCACGTTGCCGGCGTGCATTATCGCGGCCTTTCTCGGCTCGACGTTCGTGGAGGTGCTCAACAAGGCTGGTGTCGTCTCGCCTGTGGTGGCAGCCATTCTTGTCGTTGCGCTCTTTGTGGCGTGCATGGCTGGTTTCGGGCGCATAGGCTGGCTGCTTGGCCGCCGTTATTACCGCAAGTACCCGCGGACGGGCGGCGCGTGGGGCGAAGATGATGTGCTGTCCAGTCTGAACATTGGCGGGCAGCAGCAGGGTGGCGCTGCGGAAGAGCAATAGACAGGATGTAACAGCGTCAGATTCTTTTGCCCGACCAGTCACCAGTTCGATCGATGGGGTCAGAGGACCGTTTGAACGGTATCGACTTCTGCAACATGCTTCAGATACCCGTTCCTGGTCAGCAGAAGTCCTTGCATGTAGCGTGTGAGGATCAGCGCTTCAATCACCCTCCCAAGGATTCCCAATGGGGCTCGGAATGTGAACGTATCAATCATGAGCGTTCCCGATGGTTGGGGGACGAAGGCATGGTGATGCTTCATTTCCTGAAAGATTCCCTGGATCATCTCATCAATAAAGTAATGCGGGCGCTCGTATGCCGTGATTTTGGTGGTGAGATGCTGCTTGATGCCAAAATGGACCGCTTCCCACGTCACAGTATCCCCCAGACGCATGATGCCGGTGGTCACGCCAGCAATCGGACGCTCGTGGGTATGTGCCACCGAGTGGCGATGGAGGTCAACGCTGAGCGACAGATCGAAACACCGTTCTGGCGACGCAGCGATCACCGTTTCGAGGCGAATGGTAGGCATCCTTCGAGTGCGCTCCTTGGCCCTTCGCACTGATGAGAGAGCTATCAGCAGATGATAAAAAGCACTGCTTGGACATATTATAGAGATTTTGAAACGGTTTGGGGTAGTAGTGGGTCACACGGTGACGGCGTTGAGGGCCTCACGCATGGAGGCAAGTTCCTGGCGGTGCATATTCGTCAGCCGGTCGAGTAATTCGTCACCTTCGGAGGTCACAAAGACGTAGACCTCGCGCCGATCGATTGTGCCGCGCTCGCGGCGGACCAAGCCAACCCTGACGGTCCGGTCGATCAGACCCACAACGCTGTGTTGCCGCATTTGCAGTCGGTGGGCGAGTTCGGAGACAGTGGCGGAATCACGGTTGGGGAATCCCTTGATAGCGAGCAGCAATTGGTGCTGCTGTGGGGTGATGTGTTCTTTGCGGGCGGCGTGCTCGCTAAAGCGCAAAAAGCGGCGAATGGCATAGCGAAATGTCGCAATCGCCTGAATATCCGCCTCGTTGAGCAGCGGGATGCCGTGCGCGGCGTGTGGCTGCTCTGCTGGCGTGCGCGCAGACTTGCTCGCGGAGGATGTACCGTTATTCTCCGTGGTCACAAGGGGCCGCCCTTCATTCGAAGATAACTCAGGGTTTCATGGTCAGCGCGAGAATAATGGCTGTGCTTGCGCTGATGATGCTTGCGATGATGCAGACGACGCCGACGATCAGGCGGGTGCTGCTCGAAGACCGGATGTCAGATACAGACCGTTCGGGCGTATAGCCGTTCGGATGGTACGGCGCGCCCCCGTAGGGCAGGCCCGGCCCAACGCCGGTGCGGCCGAAGCCATTGTACCCCATGGCGCCTGGCATCGCCTCGGTGAGGTCATTGCCGCCATCATCGGACCAGCTACCGACACGGTATTGTTCTTGCCCCGACTGACGCAGGTTGCTGCCTTCAACCGTCAATCCGTTCGACGTAGCTCCGGCGACCGGCGTGCCGCATTGCCCACAGAACGCCGTGCCGCTATCCAGGCGCGCGCCACAGGTGCCGCAAAACCGCCCGCCGCTGGTTATGCCACTCATCTGCGATGTCGGCCGCGCCTCGGTCGGATACTGGTTCATGTGGCTGCCGCGTGTGCGCTGTGATGAGGGACCGGACGATGGATATCCACCTGGAGGTATGTCGGCGGCTCGTGTCTCGCCGAGCGACGGCGTGTCATCCATATCTCGATAGCCGCCCTCGCGTGCCTGCCAGCCACAGTTCCGACAGACGCCACGCGAATCCACCGCATCAGCGCCGCATTGTTCGCAGGTGTTCATTCAGTGCCTCCGGCTTTTTCCGGGTCCGTCACGGTTTCGTTACCGCTGGCCGTCGTCAAGTGTCAAGCTGCCGATGATGCATCTCGACAGAATTCAGTATAGCCTCGTACGGCGGACATGGCAACACAGCGTATTACTTTGGCGTACTACCCTGTGTAAAGGTAACGCCGACCGTGACGGCTGGTTGGCGGTAGATGTGATCTGCGCCACAGTGCTGCGGAAAGGTCGCCAGATGGTGTATTTGAGCAGGCGCTCATTACGTCAGGTGAGATAGCGTAAGGACAGTCGAGAAGCGA
>DAHUXT010000190.1 GCA_027307065.1 Ktedonobacteria bacterium | reverse complement strand
CCCCGCGCTTGCGTCATGCATGGAGGTAGAGTTCCGACCCGCCGCACGTGTCGACGGGTCACATGCCAGGGAGGGTAGCATGCTTCTTGCGCGAAAGCTCCAGCAACACGCATCCGAATTGGAGCAACACGGTCCCCTGCACGATGGATGGCGGCGCTACCTGGCGGACGCGCACCGTCACGCCGCCTGATTTCGCCTTCGCCATTGCCAACGACGGCAGTCTGCTCGAGATCAGCGGGACAATCACACTGATGCGCCTGCCTCCGGGCAAGAGCCCTTGGGAGTTGCCTGGAACGCTCCCTATCGCCGGTCTATCGGCGAGCGCGAGCTACAGCGCCGGATCAGGCAAAGGCGCCATCTGGTGTGTGAATCCGTGGGGCATGGACCCAACGACGAGCGGCGAAGGGGTCGTATACACGCGCAATTACTCGTAAGGCGACCTTACTCCGCAGTCGCGAGCGCCTCGTCGTCTTCGTCGTCGCCGCCCACGCCGAGCATCGCGTCGATCTCCGCCAGTGCCTGCTCGCGCTCGCGTTGCCAGCGGCGAAACGAGAGACGGTGCACCTGCCAGCCAGCGCGTTCCAGAATCGTCTGGCCGCTGACGGTATCGAGCGTGACTTCGCCGGGTATCGGCGAATGCCGTTCGGGGTCGCCGTCACAGGCGATGGCCAGCGCCCGCGACCCGAATTGCGCCACCACATCAACCGCGAAACCCGCGACCGGATAGCCCAGATACACCTCGTAGTCACCTCGCTGGCGCAGCGCCTGGCCCAATTCGCGCTCGAAGGCGGTGCCGCCCGCGCTATGATCCTCGGGCTTATCTGGCTCCAGACATTCCGAGGCGTAGTCGAGGTACTGTCCGAGCAGATGTTCAGGCGGCAGGTGGCGCGCATCGAGTCCAGTGAAGATGACCTGGCGATGGCGGGCGCGTGTGACCGCGACATTGAAAAGGTTGTCGTTGTTCATGAAGGTGACGGTGCTGCGGTGCGACGATGGATCGGCACAGAAACTCAGCAGCATCACGTCGCGCTCGTCGCCCTGGTAGGTATGCGCCGTGCCGATGGCGATATCGTGATCCTGCAAAATCTTCGACTTCAGCTTCTGCGCGAGCATGCGCGTCAGGTAGTTTACCTGATCGCGGTACGGTGAGAGCACGCCAATGGACGAACGCTCATTCGGCGGCAGCTTCGCTTCAGCTTTGGCGATGTTGTTGATCTCCTTAAGAATCGCCTCGGCCTCCTGCGTATTGTAGCCTTCTTTGCCGCGCTTGCCATGCACCTTGCGCATCTCGACACTGCGCGTGCCCAGCGTATCGGGCCGCCGCGTCATCACGCGCAACGCCTGGCCATAGAAGCGGCGATTGCTGAACTCGATGATCTGCGGCAGGCTGCGGTAGTGCTCGTCGAGCAACACCACATCATCCTGTGAAGGAAGCGCGCCATTCACCACGTCCAGGAGACTGTGGGTGCGGTAGTTCCACTGCGAGCGCTGGCTGGCGGAAAGTCCGTGCTGTGAGGCAAGCGCCGCCTGGCGATCTTCGCGCAGGAATGAAAGATGGCGCAACTGTTTCGGGTCGCCGCAGACGATCGCACGCTTGCCCCGGTAGAGCAGCGGCAGCGCGCTCGAGACATCACATTGCGACGCCTCATCGACGATCACCAGATCGAACATCTCGCGGTCGAGCGGCAGCATCTCGGCAACATGCGGATTGGTGGTCGCCCAGATCGGGAACGTATTGAGCAACGCGGAGAAGTCGAGTTCGGCGAAGATCTTGTCCTGCTCGGCGGTACTGCGGGCCTCCAGCGCGGTCTTGAAGAGCGAAAGCGTGCGCCGGTTGAGCCGCAACGCCTCGGCCAGCGCCTCGCGCCGTCGCGCCGTCAACAGCTCACCCACCAGCGCGCCACGGTCGGACCGTAGCCGCGCATGCCGGGTCAGCAGCGCGTTTACATCGTCGCGCGCCAGCAGTGTGCGCTCGGTATGCGCCAGCCCTGACCGAAGCTGTTCGCGCCGGATGACGGCCTCCAGGTGTGGCAGATCGCTTTCGGCCAGGCCGATGCGCGAAGCGATGTCGTTGGCCGCCTGATCGCGTTTGCGTCCGGCCATCCAGCTTACTACCGGCAGCTTGCCCGTATTGCGGTGAATCTCCTCATACGCCTGTTCGAGCGCCTCCGGCCCAAGCGCGGCGGCGGCGGCTTCGTTATAGGCGGGCGGATGGATGCGCCTCAGCGCGGCGACGTGCTGCGTCCAGCGCGATTCGTGCTCCAGCAGAAAACGAATCTCGGCGTCGAGCTGGGCAATCTCCTCGTCGGCGGAGCGCAGCCGGTCTTCGAGCATCTCGATCTCGCCCGGTCGCGGGCGCGGTGGCGCGCCGGTGCCATCGAAGAGGTTGTCGAGAAATTTCTTCAGTTCATCGCGATAGCGGCGGTCGCCTCCGCGCAGGATAACCGTCAGACTGCCGAGATGCGGCTTCAGCTTTTCGACGACGACATCAACCGCTTTGTTCATCTTGGACGAGAGCAGTACGGTCTGCCCGCGCGCCACAGCATCCAGCACGATTTGCGCGATGGTGAACGACTTGCCTGTGCCGGGCGGCCCAATCACCAGCGTCAACGGCCGCCGCTCCGCCTGGCGCAACACGCGTGTCTGGGCGTTGCTCAACTCCGCGCCGCTCAGGATAGGGCGGTCGATCTCCACCTCCGGCAGCATTCCGGTGACGGGCGCGCGCTCGGCACGGGCGGCGTCGGTGAAGATAGCAGCGAGCGGTGCAGACATATCGCCTTTGCCGCTCATCATCTGCAACTCGGTGAGCACACCGCGCGCCTCCTGCGGCCGCCGCACCAGCGCCATAGCGGAGGCGCACAGCAGCTGCACCGGGCTCTCCACCAGGTCGCGCAGCGCAGCCTCGGTCTGCAACTCTGGCCACGCCTGCAGGTCATCGGTGCGCAGATCGGGAATGAGCTCGGCCACGACCGCCGCAAACTCGCGGATAGCAGCGCTTTCCAGGGGCGCGGATGGCACCTGCGCCAGAATCGCCTCGGCATACGCCTGAGACTGCTCGTCGTTCTCCGCGTCGATGAGCGAGGCCAGCAGCGGAAAGTTGATATGCTGCTCCTCCAGGTCGATGCTGAGATACGCCTGTGAGCCTTCCTGCTCGATGCGCGCGGGCCAGTACAGCAGCGGCGCGCAGTACACCTCGCCCTTGCGGCGCGCATTCTCTGGGCGGCCACGACCCACCAAAAAGATCGAACCCCAAATCAGGAATTTCTCGCGGCGATTGACATCGGCGGCATTCTGCGCGGTGACGCCTGTGCTCAGTGGCACATCCAGCCGGTCGAGTTGTCCGGTTGCCAGCGGCTCGACGCCATCGGCAAAGACGAGATACTCCGCCTGATTCTTGTCCAGGATGTTGGTGAGGGTGCCGCCACGGGAGTCGGCGGAGAAGCAGTCGTGAAAGTAGCGGCAAACGCCTGCGAAGAGTGCGGATGTCGGGCCGGGAGGCATCGGGCGCGCAGGAATCGCCCCGCCCTCGGACCACTGGCCCACTGGGGTCAGGTCGGCGCGCGCGACGACATCAACCACTAGCGGCTGGATGGGCTGCCGCTCTTGTCGGTCGGCATCCGTCTGCCGGCCACGTCGGAATACCATGACTGCCTCCTCGCGTCGTCTGCGCACCTGGTGTGTTTTCGCTGGTGGCGCGCACACGGTAGCAGCAGGCAGTGTAGGAGTTATGGCTGGCGACCGTCAATCTGATACCCATTATGGGCCAGTCCAGATGGGCAATTATGGGGACTTCATGGAGCTTCATGGGGGCTTCATAGGCATATGACCCCATAGGCACGGAGTCAGGGCGCGATGTCGGCTTTGAGACGCGTTTGTGCGCTCGATATGCCACAATGCCCATCGGCGGCAAGAATCGCGTCCGGCACATCACATCGAACGCATCAAGAAATGACGCGCGCTGCCAGGAGAACACGATGCAACTTCAGGGGAAAGTAGCTGTCGTCACCGGAGCGGCCTCTGGCATGGGGCTGGCCATCGCTACACGATTCGCGGCGGAGGGCGCAAGTGTCGTCGCGGCTGACTGGAACGCGGAGCGGCTGGAGACCGCAATCACCACTCTCAAAGCCAACGGCGGGACGATCACTGGCGCGCAGGGCAATATCGCCGATCAGGGGACCGCGGAGGGGCTGATCGACACCGCCATCAACACCTATGGTCGGCTGGACGTGCTCTGCAACAACGCCGGCGTTATGGACTACATGCAGGGCGTGGGCGAGTTGGCCGACGACGTCTGGCGGCGCGTCCTGGGCATTAACCTCGACGGCCCAATGTTCACTTCTCGCCGCGCGGTGCAGTATATGCTCGCTCACGGCGGCGGGTCCATCATCAATGTGGCTTCGACCGCCGGAATCCACGGGGGCGCGGCGGGCGCGGCGTACACCAGTTCCAAGCATGCGCTCGTCGGGTTGACGCGCAACACGGCCTGGATGTATGCGGGTAAAGGCATTCGCTGTAACGCCATCTGTCCGGGCGCGACGATCACCAACATCGCTGAGTCTATGCCAGCCGACAAGGTAGACCCCGCCGGGGCGGCACGGGCGCAGGCGTTTGCCGCGCTGGCGCCTGGTTATCTGCAACCAGCCGACATCGCTGGGCTCGCGCTCTACCTCGCCTCCGACGAATCGCGCAATATTAACGGGGCGATCATTCCCGCCGACGCGGGCTGGGCCGCCGTCTAGCGATACGTTTGCATCAGGTCCCACGTGCGGATTGGCTCACCCCGTTCACAGCACGGACGATAGACTAGAGCCAACCGCGCTTGGCGGCCTGGATGCCCGCCTGAAAACGGCTCACCGCGCCGAGACGGTCCATCAGGTGCCTGACTCTGCGCCGTACGGTGCGGATGCTGATGCCCATCTGGCGGGCAATCACTTCGTCGGTGAGTCCGGCGGTGAGCAGGGCCAACAGACTCTCCCACTCTTCGTCCTCGCCCTCAGAGCCCAGGTCTTTGGCCGCCGCCTCGGAAGATGCCAGCGGCAACGCGCGCTCCCACAGCACGTCGAACAATGTCACGAGCGCGTCGAGCAGCGACGACGGATGCACGACGATGGCGCTCTCCACCTGGGCAGGGGCATCCTGGGAAGGGGCGTCCGCGATCAGTGGCAATATCGCGAGCCGGTGATCGGCAATCGCCAGTTTCATCGGGAGCCGCGACGAGACACGCGCCTGTTCGCCCGCCCGCACATACTCGTGGATCGCTCGCGCTCGGCCCGGGTATGCAACGGCGTCCTCAGAATAGATGGCCCGATACTCGATGGAGTCTTTCAGCCGGTCGAATTCGAGATCGTTGATGGGCTGGCCGTCGGACGCATCGGGCTGGGCATACGGGGGCTTGTCGAAAACGAGAACCGACCTGGTGGCGGTTTTCTGCAGATGCGCAAACCAGCGAGACACCGCCTTCCTTCCGCTCACCACCTCCACAAACTCCATCGGATTTTCTCGGTCTTCCGGATTGTGGTACTCGCGGCGCAGTTGGGGCAACAATGCGCGGATGAGCTCGATTTCCTTCTGGCGCCGCTGAATCAGTCCCTCTACTGCGACATCGGGAATCACGGGAACATAACCAGGATGCTTGCCTGATGAACGGCTAATCAGTCCTTTGACTTCGAGAGAAGTAAGAAGCGAGCGGATTTGCAAATGATCGACGCCGACTGTCAGGGCGAGGTCACCGATCCGGGCTTCCGGATCCCGCAACAGCGCTCTATAAACGCGTTCCTCTCCGTCGCTCACGCCGAGTGACTCTAGCAATGCCGCCACCTTCCACCGGGCTCTCCGTGGACGCATTACCCGAGACGCGGCAGCTTCCTGCCAGTGGCTACAACCGGACGCTCAAATGGCTTGTATCGCCTGGTCCCTGAGACTATATTACATGCGCAAGTCAGGCTGCAAGCTTCGACGCCCTCATCGTCACGTGCAGAAGACTTCGCGGGAACTCATGAGTGCCTTGCTTTACGAGTGAGTGTGATTGGTGGCGGAGTGCGGCGGAAAGAAGGCGTTTGCACGATACCTTCGTGGCGAATACGGATGCGTCTCCACATCTGGTGCGGACGATACGTTGCCTCGAATTCGAGCCAAGAACATAGACTGTGCCTTCAGCGCCATCGTGCCACCTCAGGGAGGGGGTGATATCACCAGCATGGGTGGTCGCGCCTAAACAGGCAAACGGCCATAACGCTCTCTACCAGCGATGTCAGGATTGACAGAGGTGTAGAAAAGAGGTAACCCAGGTGCATGGTTGGTCTAGGCCCGGAGTCCACATTCGGGTCGCGCGCATCTCCACACTCGGCTTCGCCTTCGCTTTCCTACTGAGTCTGCTACTGTCCGCACCTGCGCAGGCAGCGAGGGTAAGCCCTAGGACGGCTTCTCAAGCATCGCCAAAGGGGCAGACACTCAAACCGGTAGTTCGTAACGCGGTCAAACATGACACATCTCCCCGGCTCAAGTCGATGAAGCCGGCCAGATCGAAGTTAACCCCTAACCAGAAGACCGAACAGCTGCCACGGCTCGCCGTGCCACACAGCGCGTTGAATACGGCAGCTCAGCATGGAAGCGCGAACGTTCAGAAGAGCGTCACCACGAACACCATGCCGGCCTTCCAGCAGAACTTCGAAGGTGTTGGCAACGTCAACGGCGTCCTTCCCCCCGATACTCAGGGAGATGTTGGCCCGAACAATTACGTCCAGATGGTCAACCTGAGCTTCGCCGTCTGGGATAAGCAGGGCAATCTACTGTATGGACCTGTGCCGAATACCACCTTGTGGCAGGGATTCGGAGGCCCGTGTGAGACATTCAATGGCGGCGACCCGGTCAGCATGTACGACGAGTCGGCAGATCGCTGGTTCATGAGCCAACTCGCGTATCCGGGCGGCTCCCAGGGCTACCACGAGTGCATCGCCATTTCGCAGACTGGCGACCCCACCGGGGCCTGGTACCGCTATGACTTCCTCTACAGCATGACCACGCTGAACGACTATCCGAAGTTTGGCGTGTGGCCCGACGCGTACTACATGAGCGCGAATGAGTTCCAGAACGCCCAGTCGTTCACGGGTGTTGGCGTGATGGCATTTGAGCGCGCCGCGATGATTCAGGGCCAACCCGCCCGCTCGATCTACTTCCACGTTGGCGACTCAAGCGGCATCTATGGCAACCTGTTGCCAACGGACGCTGAGGGCGGAGCGCTGGGATTCAACCCACCGCAGGGCGCGCCCGATTCGTTCCTCCAGTTCCAGGATGACGCCTGGGGCTTCACGACGACCGATCAACTGTTGATGTGGGATTACCACGTCGACTGGAATACCCCAGCGAACTCCACCTTCGGGGTCAATGG
>DAHUXT010000018.1 GCA_027307065.1 Ktedonobacteria bacterium | reverse complement strand
TAATTGTTCCCGCACAGGAAGATTGGGCGATTGCAAGAGACTGCTGGAAGCTTGCTTCTCATCGCTGACCGCAAACTCTAAATCACGCGGCCTTGGCAAGAAGAGCTCTCTTGTTTGCGGCGGCTTTACTCAACTTGATCTCCAGCACACGCTCGTTCATCTGAAAACCCATATTCAGATACAATTGTCGTCCCATCGTGGAGGAGTTGAGCAGCACCTTTCGGATGCCCAGGTCGCGCGCTTCGGCAAGGAGCATCTCCATCATGGTTCGAGCCAGTCCCAACCGGCGATACTCCGGCCGCGTGTAGACGCTCGACACGTAGCCACGACGGCGATGTAGCTCATCGAGGGTTGGCGGCATTGGCCACCAGATCAGCACCGCGCAGGCCACTGGCGTACCATCGGCCTCGGCAAGCCAGGCACGATAAGTTCCCCGCGCCAGTTCATCGCCTACCGTCTTACAGAATGCCCCAATGTAGTCTTCGTGCGAGCCATCGGACGACTCGCGCTCGCTTGACATCTGCCAGCGAAGTTCCGCCAGCGCCTCGACGTCCGCCCCCGTCGCCTGGCGGCAACGGATGTCAGCCCGCTCATTGGTCATGCGACACTCCCTGAACCACTCCTTGCTTCCCTTCTCCGTGTTGGAAGAGGGTGGCCAACAGGCCGGGGCGGAAAAGCTACATCGCCTCGCACTCGTCCTCATCCTCGTCCGCAGGCATCGGCGGCACATCGAAGCCGCGCCGACGGAGCATCTCCTCAAACCATAACACAGGCTCCGGATTTTTCGAGGGGGTATCGTTATCGCAGCGGAAGAATTGCACGAACACCGGCCATTCGCCGCCGAGTTGATCGAGCAACACATCGAGGCGCACTTCAATCGCCTGGGCGTCGTGGGTATAGTGCCAGCGATTCCACAGATGAATGCCCTCGTCATGCAAGGCGATGATCGACAGCACTCGCTCATCGGTGATGTAGCGCTCGGCAAAGCGCCGGGCACGTGACGCGTGGTGATTCTCGCCGGAACGCGACCGACCAGGGTCAACGAGATATTTCAAGCTGTCGTGCGTCAACGTGATCAGCCGCAGATCACGCCGATCATCTGCGGTAAGCGCGTAGCGTTCGACGTTAGCCAGCACGTCGACGATGTGATACATCACTTTGCCCTCGGCGTGTCCGGGACGCGGCCAGCCCCAGGCGATGCCGCGCCGCCAGATGGGATCGGCGGCGATGGCATGTTCGAGAGGCGTTTCGAGCGCAAATGGTAGCGGCATCGATTGTTGAGAATAGATTGGTTGCTTGGTCAAACAGCGACCTTTGCTTTCTGTACTGATAGGCGAGAGCGACCATTCACAGTCACTTCTCGCCCGCGATGAGTGAATGCCCCGTCATGCTCGGCGGCTGAGGAATATTGAGAAGTTGGAGCATCGTCGGCGCAATATCCGCCAGGATGCCGTCGGTTCGCAAGATGGCGCGTGGCCACTGCGGCACGACGAAGAAGAGCGGCACAGGATTGGTGGTGTCCGATGTCAGCGGCTTGCCGGTATCATATTCGACAAGTTGCTCCGCGTTGCCGTGGTCAGCGGTAATCAGCACCGCGCCTCCATTGCCAACCGCGGCATCCACTACACGCCCAACGCCAGCATCGACCGCCTCAACTGCCTTGATGGTGGCCTCAAGCACACCCGTGTGGCCTACCATGTCGGCATTGGCGTAGTTCATGATGATCACATCGTACTCGCCGCTCTCGATACGCCTGACCGCTTCATCGGTAAGTTCGGGCGCGCTCATCTCTGGCTTGAGGTCATAGGTGGCGACCTTCGGCGAGGGGACGAGCAGCCGATCTTCCCCGGCGAACGGTGTCTCGCGGCCGCCGTTGAAGAAGAAGGTGACATGCGCGTATTTTTCGGTCTCAGCAGTGTGGAACTGTTTCAGCCCGCGCTCCGAGAGAATCCTGGCGAGAGGCTCGTCCACGTTATCCGCTGGAAAAGCAACCTCGACGGGCAGTCCCGCCTCATACTCCGTCATTGTGACGAAAACCAGGCCATTCAGCCGCGGGCCACGATCGAATTTGCCCTGGGCCTGCGGTGGCATCTCGGGCAGCACAAACGCCTTCGTCAACTCACGGCCACGGTCCGAGCGGAAGTTGAAGTAGACGACGCTATCCCCCGCTTCCACCAACGCGACCGGATCGTTGTTTTCCATCAAGACGACCGGCTCGATAAACTCATCTGTCACCTTGCGCCTGTACGAGTCGGCAATTGCCTTCACAGGGTCTACCGCCCGCTCGCCCTCGCCGCGCGTCATCGCCCAGTAGACGCGCGCGATGCGGTCCCAGCGATTGTCACGGTCCATCGCGAAGTAGCGTCCTGAGATGGTGGCTATCTTGGCCGGATGATCGCCGCCAATTTCGGCCGCCCGCGCAACCAGGCTCTTCATGTACTCTTCCGCCCCAAAGGGCGACGTGTCGCGACCATCGGTGAAGGCGTGAATGTAGACTCGCTCGACGTTGTGGCTGGCGGCAAGCTGCAGACAGGCCTCGAGGTGACTCTGGTGCGCATGTACCCCACCTGGTCCGATCAGCCCACAGAAGTGCAGTTTGGTATTGTTCTGGCGCACATGGGCGATTGCTTTGAGGAGTGCCGGATTCTGGAAGAAAGAGTGATCGTGGATGGCTGCGCTGACACGGGTGAACTCTTGCAGCACGCGTTTGCCCGCGCCAATATTGAGATGCCCGACCTCAGAATTGCCCATCTGCCCCTCTGGCAGCCCCACCGCCGGACCTGACGTCGCGATCTGCGTATGCGGCCACTGGCGCGCAAGGGCGTCGAGATGCGGCTTCTGCGCGAGCGCGATGGCGTTGGCGTCTTTGCGGGGGTTGATGCCGTAGCCGTCCATCACAATCAGCACCAGCGGGCGCGGTACAGGATGCACTACTGAGGTGGACACTCCAAACTCCTTCTCCTACGATGATGTCAAATTGCAGCGATTCCTCCAAAGCGCGCCGTAGCAGTGTACGCCGGGACGCTTTAGTATAGCATAGCAGTGCGGTATTCTCGGCTTCGCGCGCACCGAGGCGCGTGGCGCCGAGACACGTCAAGCCCTCGCCACGCTAGGGAGAAGGCGTTCGTTACTCACGATTCTTCCCGCCGAAGGTCGTGCAAGTACCGTGCGCATGCGGCGTCTATGCTATAATGCGCAACGGCCATATGAGGCTCGCTGGAACGCTAGCCCGATGACTACGAACGATGAAGTACGGGGGCAATGAGCATGACGCAAGAGGTGCGGCCGAGCAGCGGGCACGTTGCTGAGCCAAGTGTGCTGCAACCGTTCAGGCCAGCGAAAGAGAGCCGGACACGCCTGCTGCGCGAGGTCATTGAAACCATCTTGTTGACGCTGCTGGTATTTGCCGTGGTCAAGGTGACCATTCAACCGTATTGGGTGGATGGTCCCAGCATGCAGCCGGGCCTGCACACGGGCGAGTTGGTCATTGTCAACCAGCTCGCGTATCGCTTCGGCAGCCCACAGCGCGGCGATGTTATTGTGTTGCATCCCCCCAACGATCCTGGCACCCAGTACATCAAGCGCGTCATCGGACTCCCGGGCGATACGATTACCATCACCGCGACAGAGGTCTATGTCGATAACACGAAACTGCACGAACCCTACACCTACCCGCTCGCACCAGGCGAATACGGCAGCTCAACCTTTATCGGCACGGTGGTGCTGAAGGCTGGCCAGTACTTTGTCATGGGCGATCACCGCGACATCAGCATCGATTCACGCGTCATCGGAGCGATTCCGGCGCAGAACATTGTTGGCAAGGCTGAGTTCGTGCTCTGGCCGGCCGGCGATATACAGATGATCAACACGTTTTCCAATGTATTCAAGGGCGTGCATCGCTAAGGCGGTGACTACCACGCGGCAATCTCTGTCTGGCGGTGAGGAAACGCCGCCGATGATGGCAACAGTGCAGTCTATCAAGTGGAGTGAGGAATGGCACGACAGACCCCAGCGCGACCAGTAAACCGGGCCGTGGCGACACAGCGCGCGCATCTGGCGCGAGAGTTGGTAGAAACACTGCTCCTGGTCGGACTGATCTTCGTCATCGTACACTTCACGATTCAGTCATTCGCGGTGAACGATACGTCGATGGGCGCGGCGCTTCAGCCAGGCCAGACGGTGCTCGTGAATACCAAAGCATACCTCTTCGGGGGGCCGGGGCGCGGCGATGTGGTGGTGATTACCACCGATCCATCGAATCCAAACGCAACGATTGCGCGACGCATTGTTGGGCTTCCTGGCGACACGGTGGCGGTCTCCGCGACGAAGATCATCGTGAACGGCGTCACCCTCAACGAACCGTTCATTCAGGTGCCAGCGGGGTCGGGGGAAAACAGCACCCTCAACCCAGCGGTGAAACTCGGTCCAAACCAGTATTTTGTGCTGGCGGATAGCCGCATCGGCACCGACAACACCGATTCGCGCACGTTGGGCGCGGTTCCCATGAGCGATATTATCGGCAAGGCAGTAATGGTCTTCTGGCCGGTCAGCCAGTTCCACTGGATCGATACCCACTCCGATGACTATTCCAACATCAAAAATCCGTAAACCAGGACTGCTCACCCTATGACACCGCTCTTTGTGATAGTCGGGCTCACCCTCGCCAGCATCGTCGTGGTGCTGCTGACCGGGCTGCTGCTCTTTACCTACCTCCAGGCGCGCAAATTGTTACGCCCAGTGCGTACGTCGATGAAGATCACTCCGGCTGACGTTGGCTTATCCATGAGCGAAGTGCGGATTCCGGGCCAACGCGGCACACTCGCCGGATGGCATCTGCCCACGCGCAACGGGAGCACGCTCATCTGTTGCCACGGCATCAACGACAACTCTGGCCAATGGCTGCCACAGATTGCCCGCCTGCATGGCCGGTACGGCTATGGCGCGCTGCTCTTCGACTTCGCCGGGCATGGGCAGAGCGATGGCACTCAGGTGACCTATGGCATCCGCGAACGCCATGACGTGACAGCAGCCATCGAGTACCTGCGGCAGCGCGGTGATGTCGATATGGACCAGCTGGCGATTCTCGGCAACTCTCTCGGCGCGATTACCGCTGTGCTGGCGGCTGCCGAGCATCCGGATCTGCACGCGGTGGTCATCGAGAGTGGTTTCGCCGATCTGTATCACGACATTGCCAAGCTGTTCACCCGCTATACCGGACTGCCCTCGTTTCCGTTCGCGCAGCTCGTGATCTTCTGGGGACAGCGCATCGCCGGAGTGCGTCTCTCTGAGATACGCCCGGTACAGGTGATTGGCAAGCTCGCCCCGCGCCCCGTGCTGATCATCTCTGATCTACGCGACGCGCTCGCGGACGAACCCTACGACGGCGAACACCTCTATCAGGCCGCGGGCGAGCCAAAAGAACTCTGGCAGGTCGCCGATGCGGGCCACGTCAATGCATTTGGCGTCGAGCCTGACGCGTGGATCGAGCGCGTCGGTGGGTTTCTCAACACCCATCTTGCGACGTCGGTCGAGGAATCTGGCAGCCGACCGAGCTGAATCGAGTACCTGACTATCGTGGAGCCTCACTGTAGCGGTATACTCGTATACTGATGTGAGGAAGGGGACACGCGATGCCAGAGTTGCCTGAGGTAGAGTACGTTGCCCGACAACTGCGAGAGACGCTGATAGGCTCGCGCATTATGCGGGTTGAGGTGCTGTGGCCGCGCGCGGTCAGCCAGATGTCCCCAGAAGACCTTATTGCCCGGCTCACGGGCAGACGTGTGCTGGCGGTTGGACGGCGGGCCAAGTATCTGGTGCTCACGCTCGATAGCGGCGAATCGCTGGTGATCCATCGCCGCATGTCGGGCAATCTACGCCTTGCGCGCGCCGACGAAGCTGCCCCATATACCCGCATCGCCCTGACCCTTAGTAGCGGTCGGCGTCTGCTCTTCACCGATCCGCGCAAGTTTGGCCGGATGACGATTGCAACCCCAGAAGAGCTGCCAGTGCTCTTTGCGCTCCAACGTGAGGGCATCGAGGCGGTGGATGGGCAACAGCTCATGCAGCGGGCGCGGCTCATCAAGACACAGGATGAGATTACGTTGCTGACGACAGCCTGCATGATGGTAGACGCCGCGTACGATGAACTCTACCGCCATATGAAGCCAGGCGTGCGCGAAAACGAGTGTGTGGGCCTGGTGAGCAAGGTGCTCTATGACATGGGGTCGGAGCACGTCGAGGGCGTCAATGCCATCTCAGGCGAGCGCTGTAGCCCGCACCCTCACGTCTTTAGCGATCGCGCGCTGCGTCCTGGCGATCCGGCCTATTTTGACATCCTGCACAGTTACAACGGTTATCGCACCTGCTACTATCGCACGTTCTCTATCGGGTCGGCCTCGCCCGCGATGGTAGACGCCTACAAGAAGTGCCGCGAGTTGCTCGACGCGGCGATTTACACCATCAAACCGGGCGTAACCACCGCGGATGTCGTCAAGCTGTGGCCGAAAGCTGAGGAATTCGGCTTCCCGGACGAAGAGGCGGCGTTCGCGCTGCAATACGGACATGGCGTTGGCCTCTCGATCTGGGAGAAACCAATCTTCAGTCGACTCGTCTCGCTGGAGCATCCAGAGGTGATCGAGGAGGGCATGGTCTTCGCGCTGGAGACGTTCTGGCCCGCCAGCGACGGCTGGACAGCGGCGCGCATCGAAGAACAGCTGGTGGTCACCAAAGACGGCTGCGAAGTGATCACACGATTCCCGGCTGAGCAACTGCTCATTGCGGGGGCGCACTACTACACCGCGACCGGACCGCTTGCGCCAATCCGCGAGACGGAGTCGCACAAAAATATCCCGCCTAAGCACTGATGCGGTGAGCGGCGTAGCGATTTTTGCGTATAACACTGATTGAAGGATGGATGGGGAGATCCCGAATGGCGACGAATGTCATCCTGCCGGCGCTCGGCATGGCGCAGGACACTGGAAAGATCATCCAGTGGCTCAAAGCAGAGGGCGATGCCGTGCGTGAAGGCGAGTTCATCGCCGAGATCGAAACCGACAAAGCATCGATTGAACTTGAAGCGCCCGCCACTGGCACGCTGACGCTGGTACGCGCCGCTGGTGACGATGTGCCGGTTGGCCAGACGATCGCCATCATCCTGGCGGCGGGAGAGTCTGCCGCAGAGGCTGAGCCTGCTACTGCGCCTGTGGCATCTTCGGCTGCTGCTACGCGCAGTGGCGCATCGAATGGCTACATCGCCGGAGGAGAACGAGCCACGATGCCGTTACCGCCGTCGGGCGCACAGCGGCGCCTTGGCTCGCCAAAGGCAAAACGGATGGCGGCGGCCCAAGGACTCGACATCACCCAGATTGCTGGGAGCGGACCGCATGGTGTTGTGCTGGCAGCGGATGTCATGAGTGCAGCCGCCCAAACTGGCGTCGCAAATGGCACAATGGCGCCGACTGTCGCGGCCCGTGTAGCCGTTGCGGATGAGACTGCGCCTGCGATGAGCCGAACCGCCCGCCTGATGGCGGAGCGCACTACCCAGAGCTGGACGACGACGCCGCACTTCTACCTGGTGCGTGAGATGGATGCGTCGGCCTTCAAGAACTGGTATGGCCTGGCGCGCAAACGTTCGGCGGAGAAAGTAACCTATACCGACTTGCTGGTAAAGGTAGTGGCTACGGCGTTGCAGATGCATCCGCAACTCAACGCCACGTGGCAGAACGGCGCGGTCGCGGCGCAGGAGGCGATCAATGTGGCGCTCGCGGTCGCATCGCCAGACGGTTTGGTTGTGCCGGTCATCCCACACGCGGATGAGTTAAGCCTGACCGGGATTGCTCGCCACCGTGCCGATATTGTCGAACGCGCGCAATCGGGCAAACTGCGGCTCAATGACCTGCAAGGCGGCACGTTCACCATCAGCAATTTAGGAATGTACGGAGTGGATGCGTTCAACGCAATCATCAATTCGCCGCAGGCCGCGATTCTGGCAGTCGGCGCACTTGTCGACCGAGTCATTCCGGTCGATGGCCAGCCGGCGGTGCGGCCCACGCTGACGTTGACGCTGTCGTGCGACCATCGCGTGGTGGATGGCGCGCGCGGAGCCCAATTTCTGGCCACGGTAGCCGAACTCATTGCCGACCCTTCCGGATTGTAGCGTCACGATTCTGGCGTTCACATGGCAACGCCGGCGAGATGCTACCCGAAACGACGCGTTCACGAGTATGTTCTCTGGCTGTCGGGAAGGCGCCAGAGTAGGAGGAGGAAAGCGCAGCCCACGGTTCTTGTGTGACGCTGCACGTCACCGACCTGATGCCACATGCACTGAAGGCCGCCAGGCAACGCACTGCACCTTCAGCCGTGGCCCCGATCACACGCAATCGTAGACCAACATCGTACGTGGCAGGACATGACGCGCTCGTGACGAAGACGTTGCGAGGAGTGAAGGGGGAATGGACGTGTTTGGACGCTCGAATTTATTGTTGCGCAGATCGCTTGGTGTGATCGTACTGCTCTGTGTAACGCTCATCATCGTCACAGCTTGCGGCATAGGCGGCACTACTACTGCCAAGAATACCGGCCCCATCAAAATAGGCATCTCGCTCTCGCTCTCTGGAGACTTCGCGGCGGATGGCCAGGCGTTCCAGCAGGGATATCAGCTCTGGGCCGATAAGGTAAACGCCTCGGGTGGACTGCTGGGGAGGCAGGTCACGCTCGATATCGTGAACGATGCCAGCAGCGACACACAAGTAGTCACCAATTACCAGAAACTCATCACGATCGACAAGTGCGATCTGCTCTTCGGGCCGTTCTCGACCAAATTGACCAAGCCAGCGGCGGCGATCGCCAACCGCTACGGATTCGCGCTGGTGGAGGGCGCGGGCGGTGGCCCATCAGTCTTCACGCAGGGCCTGAATAACGTCTTTGACGTCTCGCTACCGGTTGCCAATAACCTGGTCAGTTTCACCCAGTTGATCCTCTCGCTGCCAGCCAATGAGCGGCCTCAGACCGCCGCCTATGCGACGCAGGACGATCCATTCACGCAGCCGCAGATTGACCTGGCGAAGCAAGTGCTCGAACAGGCAGGCATCAAGACCGTTTCGTATACGGTCTATCCGGCGGAGACCACCGACTTCACCCCAATCGCGCAGAAACTGCTGAGTGCCAAGGGTGATGTGGTAGTTCTCGGCACACTGCTCCAGGACTTTACGGCGTTCGCAACCGCATTCAAGCAGCAGCACTACAATCCGAAGGCAATCGTGGCCACAGCGGGACCCGACCAGGGCGACGCGTTCCTGAAGGCTATTGGCGGCGCGACCTCAGCCGAAGGCATCATGGTCCCCAACGGCTGGTATGCGCAACAAACGACGCCAGGCAACCAGGAGATGGTGCAGGCTTTCCTCAAGAAGTATGGCGGCGACATCAGCGCCATCAGCTCGGATGTCCCCGAAGGCTATTCGGTTGGTCAGGTGGTGCAGCAGGCAGTCACCAAGGTTGGCTCGCTCGATCAGGCCAAGCTCATCCAGGTGCTGCACAATAATACGTTTACCAGCGTTCAGGGTCCGGTGAAGTTCGATAACACGGGCCAGAATACAGCCATCCAGGCTTTCCTGTTCCAGTGGCAGGGAGGAAAATTGCTCCCGGTGTACCCGGCATCCAGTGATCCGAACTTCAAGACGCCAGAATACCCACGGCCAAACTGGCCATAAATGCGTGAGTCGCTCCTGTCCTGCAACGACAGCAGGCTGGTAAAGCGTGTGCCAAGCCCGAATGGACACGGGGCAGGAGCGGCTTTTTCGCTTACGAACTCACGGATCACGGTCGCGATACACATCCGGACGGTGAGTCGTCGAGCACTATTCCACCAAGTATTGTCCTTGGGAAGAGGTTTTTATGAGTCTAATCCTTGATGCCGTCATCACCGGTATCCTGACTGGAGGGGTGTATGCCCTGATGGCGTCAGGACTCACATTGGTATTTGGGGTGATGGACATCATCAATATCGCTCAGGGAGCGCTGGTCATTCTGGGCGCATACCTGAGCTTTGTCCTGCAGCAGCAGTTCCACCTGGACCTCTTCCTGGGGCTGGTGATCACGTTACCCGCCATGTTCATCCTGGGCGTTATCATCTACGTGCTCTTCATCCGCCCGCTCAAACATGACCGCACCATGCTCTCGATTCTTGTCACCTTCGCGATCGCGCTGATTATCGAGGGCGTACTGACAATAGTCTTCCACACCAATACGCGGCAAATTCAATCGCCCTACGTGACACAGTCGTTCCAAATTGGGGACTTCTACCTGTCCTACATCTACGTCTTCGGATTTCTGCTCAGCGCGGTGCTGTTGGGGGCGCTGTATCTGCTGCTGTATCGGACCAAGTTCGGGCAAGGTCTGCGGGCGTCGATGCAGAATCGCACGGCCGCAGAATTGATCGGCATCAACGTCGATCGCGTCTCGGCATACACGTTTGGCATCGGCGTAGCGCTGGCGGCGGCTGGCGGCATGGCGTTTGGGGCGACGACGGCGTTCGTGCCTGGTAGCCATTACGACCTGATCTCGCGTCTGCTCGCGATCATCGTCTTCGCGGGGATGGGATCGCTCGGCGGCGCGCTGATCGCGGCGGAAGCCATGCTCATCGTCGAGAACGTCACCGCGGTGGTTTGGTCGCCCGTGTGGTCCAGCACGGTATTCTTTGTCCTGCTGGTGGCCATTCTTATCCTGCGCCCACAAGGGTTGCTGGGCAAACTGGAGGGTCGCAAGCAATGACAGATTCCATGGCCAAACTCCTCAAAGTAGGTTCGCTGCTACTTTTATTGGTGCTCGCCTTGCTATTCCCATTCATCGCGGGCAACTCAACGTATGTCACTATAGCCATCTTCGCGTTCGGTTTCGCGGCAGCCGCCACCGGATGGAACGTATTCTCCGGCTACACCGGCTATATCGCGCTTGGACACGCGGCGTACTATGGCATCGGCGGTTACACGCTTGCTATACTTTGCCAGCACTGGCATATTGCCGGTGGCTGGATCCCATTCCTGCTGGTGCCGCTGGCCGGACTTGTGGCTGCCGTTTTTAGCGTGCCGCTCGGTGCAATCGCCCTGCGCACGCGCCGCCATACGTTTGTCGTGGTGACCATCGCCACGTTCTTCATCCTTCAGTTGATGTCGTACAACCTGCGCGGACTGACCAATGGATCGTCAGGTATTGATTTCCCGCTTATTACTGACTGGGGTATCAACATCCCTGGTATATCATTCGCGGACTTCTATGTCCTGCCGTTCTACTATGTCGCGCTGGCGTTAACGCTCGTCGCACTCGCTGTCTCGTGGTTCGTCCGCAACTCCAAGTTTGGGCTTGGGCTGCTCGCTATCCGCGATGACGAAGACCGGGCATTGGGCCTGGGCGTTCGCACCGGCCCCTCGAAATTGTTTGCGTTTGTCATCTCGGCGTTCTTCGCGGGCGCGGCAGGTGCGCTGCTGAGCTACTACATCGGTGGCGTACAGCCGACGTTTACCTTTGACGCTCTCTTCGACGTTGCCATCGCGCTGATGGTCTTCTTTGGTGGGATCGGCACATTGGCTGGACCAATTCTTGGCGCGCTAGTGCTGGAATCGGTGCAGAAGTACTCTGCGACGGTATTCACACAAGGAGGCGGTGGCGTCTACCTGATCATTTATGGCGCGCTCTTCCTGGTTGTCGTGCTGTTGCTGCCACAAGGGGTAATTCCTTCGCTCAGCATCCTGTGGAACAAGTATGTATTACGGCGAATCGAGCCAACAGATGCCGCGGAGGACACCTCTGCGGGCACCCCTGGCGCGGGTCCGGTCGGCGACAGGTTGCCACGAGTGAATGAGGGAGCGTCCGCATGAATGTGCTCGAAGTCGCAAATGTCTCGAAGTCGTACGGTGGCATTGTCGCTCTCAACGGCTGCTCGCTGAACGTCGCCGAGGGGCAGATTGCCGGGCTGATTGGGCCAAACGGCTCTGGAAAAACGACGCTCTTCAATGTGATGACAGGCTACGAAAAGGTCGATGGCGGCACCGTGACGTTTGCCGGGAGACCGATCACGAATGCGAAACCGGACACGATATTTGGGATGGGCGTTGGGCGCACGTTTCAGTTGACGCGCATCTTTCCACGGTTGACGGTTATCGAGAATATGCATGTCGCGGTTCAGCGCCAGGGAATGCTCGGTCTGCTCAGCCGTTGGAGCAGTTCAGGCGAGCACCAGCGCGCGCTCGAATTACTGGATTTCGTCGGCATCTCGCGGCTGAAAAGTCTTCCAGCGGGCAACCTCTCCTATGGACAGAAGAAGTTGCTGGAGTTCGCCTTCATTCTCATCGCGAACCCAAAGGTGATTCTTCTCGATGAGCCTGCTGGAGGCGTCAACCCAGCGATGATCAATGTGCTTGCCGGACGCATCCGTGAACTCAACCGCCAGGGCATCACTTTCCTGGTGGTGGAGCACAATATGGAGTTTGTCATGAATCTGTGCCACCACGTGACGGTGATGCACCGCGGCACACCCATCGCCGCGGGACGTCCCGCGGAGGTGCGGCAGAATCCGGCGGTACTCGAAGCATACCTTGGAGACTGAACCATGCTGCTAGAACTCAGAAATGTGGTCGCTGGCTACGACGGTGGCGACGTGCTCAAAGGCGTGAATCTGCCAGTTCTCGAAGGCTCGATCACCTGCATCGTGGGGCCGAACGGCGCGGGCAAGTCAACCGTGCTGCGTGCTGTGAGTGGCTTGCTGCGCCCGCGTGTGGGAGAGATTTTGTTCGAGGGCCGCAACATCGCGGGGATGTCTCCTCGCCATGTGCTGGAACTTGGCATCGCGCAGGTGCCACAGAATCACAGCCTTTTCAACGATATGACCGTGCGCGAGAATGTGCGCCTGGGCGCGTTTTTGCTCAACGATCATGCGCAGGTGAACCGGGCGCTTGCCTATGTCGAGGACCTGTTTCCGATTGTGCGAGAGCGCGCCCACGACAAGGCTGGCAGCCTCTCGGGCGGGCAGCAGCGGCTCGTAGAATTCGCCCGCTGCCTGATGCTCAATCCTAAACTCATCCTGCTCGATGAGCCGTCCATGGGACTCGACCCGCGCACGCTGAAGGCCGTCTTCGACACCATCAGCGTGATGCATGCCTCTGGACGCACGATTCTACTGGTCGAGCAGAATGTGAAGACGGGCCTGGGAGCCGCGTCGCATGGCGTGGTCATGGAGAGTGGCAGGGTGCGCCTGATTGGCACGAGTGGCGAGATCTTGCATCATCCGGAAATCGGCCGTTTGTATCTCGGCGGCGCGCTGGCAGGCGCGTAAAAGCCGACACTCAGCGATGTGCGCGTGCGTTGGTGATCGAGTCTCCACAAGGGAAGGATGCTCCGCGTCATGGCGGTTGAAGAGCGAGTAACAAGCGCGATTGAGAACTGGGCGCCGCGGTTCATCGCCAATGGCGTCGATAGCAATGACTTGCTGAAGCTGACGCGCACAATTCAACGGTGGGAGGATTGGTCGCCGAGCTGGTCGGCACTCGCCAACGAGCATGAACATATGGGTGAGCAGGCCGAGGCAAGCCGCGACTATGAGTCTGCTGGCGAGCATTTTCTGAGCGCGGCGATGCTCTATCATTTCGGCAAGTTCATGGTGGTACGCTTCCCATCGCAGTTGCGCGAGGGGCACGAGAACACCGTGCGCGTTTACCGGCGCGGCATGCCCTACTACGAGCACATCAACGAGCGTGTTGAGATTCCGTATGAACACGGGCGAGTCATCCCCGGTATTTTGCGGCGGCCATGGGGCGTACGCCGCCCTCCAGTGGTCATCCTGTCGCCTGGGTTGGACTCCGTCAAAGAAGAGTTGCACGCATATAGCACCGATCTACTGCGCCGGGGGATCGCGACACTCGCCGTCGACGGCCCTGGACAGGGGGAATCCGAGTTCGGCCTGCCGCTGCGGCCAGATTACGAGGTTCCGGCGGGGTACATTATCAACTACCTGGAAACTCGCTCCGATGTCGACGCCTCGCGGGTGGGGATGCTGGGCATCAGCCTGGGTGGATTCTTCGCCGTGCGCGCCGCCGCCGCCGAAAAACGCCTCAAAGCGGTGGTGATGCTGGCCTCTGGCTACAACCTGGCCGAACACTTTGACCGCTACCCCCTGCTCACGCAAGATGCCTTCATTCACCGGACGAAATCGGGCGACGAGGTGGCCACCCGTGAAAGGCTGAAGGCGTTCACCCTGGAAGGCTCTACCCAGCGCATCACGATTCCGCTGCTGGTCATCATGGGGCGAAAAGATCGCCTGTTCCCGCCGGAAGACTCCGAGCGGGTGGCGGCAGAGGTAGGCGAACGCGCGGAACTCTGGATGTTCGATGACGGCAACCATGTCTGCAACAACATTCCCTACAAGTACCGCCCGCAACAGGCAGACTGGCTCCGGCGGCAGTTGCTGGCAGTGTGACGGTCGTTGGCGAACGCACTACATGGCAAGGATATCAGCATGACAGAGCCTCAACGGGGTCGCGTCAACCTTGAAAAGCAGATGCACGAGATCGAGCGCCTGCGGGCGGAGATGAGCGCGCAGCCAGAACGTGAGCGGACCGTCACGACGCGCGCGGTGGCTCGTATCGTCGATGACGTGCACCTCGAAGGCCGCATGGGCAAGTTCTTCGTGCAGGCGGATGAACCGCTGTCTCGGGGAGGAACAGAACAGGGGGCATCGCCACTACAGTATTTCATGGTGGGTGTCGCCTTCTGACTGCTTACCCAACTGGCGCGGTTCGCGCCTCTCTACCAAGTGGCAATCGACGATGCCTCCGCCGACGTGCGTGCCACCTTTCGCAACACCGAGAAATACGACGTGGACGATGCGCCGCCATACTTCGAGCAGGTGAGCATCGCGCTGACGGTCGCCAGTCCAGCGAATGGCGAGGACGTGCAGCGGCTGATCGCCCATGCGGAGCGCGCGTGCCACGCAGCCCAGACGCTTCGACATGGCGTGAATGTCACTCTCGCGGCGACACTCAACGGCAAGTCGCTGCCGATGGAGGCTAAGGAAGGGTGATGAACGGCCGCGCTCGCCCAATCGATCTAGGCGCGTGTGGTTGCGTTCAGGCGCCAGTCTGAGCCTCGTCCGCAATCTTGCGGCACTCTCGCGCCCGCTGCTACAATGCGGTGAGACGCGCTGGCCGATCAATTCATCGCGCCTGGTGCCTGAGACAACCTGAGATTCGAGGATTGTTCACTATGGCCGTACTCCCGGAGCGACGCCCAGACTGGCTACGTGTGCGCCTGCCAGCGGGCGACAATTATAACGACTTGAAGAACCTGATGCGCAGCAAGTCGCTGCATACCGTCTGCGAGGAGGCGCGGTGTCCGAATATGGGCGAGTGCTGGGCCAACCGCACGGCGACGTTCATGATTCTCGGCAGTGTTTGCACGCGGAGTTGTGGCTTCTGCGCGGTTGCGACGGGGCGGCCAATGGCGCTCGACTGGGAGGAGCCTCGCCGGGTGGCTGAGGCGGTCTCGCAAATGGACTTGAACCACGTCGTCGTCACGTCTGTGAATCGCGACGAACTGCACGATGGCGGCGCGACTCTCTTCGCCGCGACGATCCGCTGGATACGCCGTCTCACTCCGACCTGCGCTGTGGAGGTGCTGACGCCGGACTTCAAAGGCTCGCGAGACGCGCTTAAGGTGGTGATGGATGCCAAGCCCGATGTCTTCAATCACAACGTCGAGACGGTGAAGCGGCTCTATCACCGGGTGCGCCCGCAGGCGGTTTATGAGCGCTCACTGCAGACGCTCGCGTGGGCCAAGGATCTCTATTCCGACAAGCCGACGAAGACGGGATTCATGCTGGGTCTGGGCGAGACACATGACGAGATTGTCGAGTTGTTGCAGGATATACGCGATCATAATGTCGACATCGTGACCATTGGTCAATATCTGCGCCCGTCACCGCAGCATCTGCCCATCGAACGCTACGTGCCGCCGGACGAGTTCCGCGAATACGCGCGCATCGGCAAAGCGATGGGATTCCGCAACGTTTATAGCGGTCCGCTGGTGCGTAGCTCATACCACGCGTGGGACCAGGTGAAGCCGTTTGCCGATGAGACGGCGGGGTAGCGGCGATACGGATAAAGAAACGCCCGGAGCGTACCAACGAGTCTCCTCGCTGACCTCGTCGGCAACGCCCGGGCGCCCCAGGAGAGCGCGTGTGCGATTGGGAAACCTCACGTCTCATGCATAGACTAGCACCGCACGGAGTCGATACGCGCAGACAATCGGTCGTCTATCGCAGAGGAATCGAAGAGTATCCGCACCGCGGTACGTCCTAACGATGGATGTCAGGCGGAAGGGAGCGCGCTGTGGCCCGGTTTGACCCGCAGTATACCGAGACGCTTCCGGCGACGGCTGACCTCGTCATCATCGGCGGAGGCATCATCGGCGTGGCCACCGCGTACTTCGCAGCGCGCGCGGGTCTCAATCCCGTCGTGCTTGAAAAACAGGCGATGCCCGGCACGTTGACGACACCCAAGGCGACGGGAGCCTTCCGCGCGCAGTTCGATAATCCCGACGAGATGGCGCTGGTGCTCGAGGGCATAGACTTCTACGCCAACTTTGCCAACCGTACCGGGATGGACGGCTACGATCTGGGCATCCATCAGCAGGGGTATCTCTGGCTCGCCAGGAGCGACAAGTCGGTGGCGCGCCAGCGCGAGTTGGTCGCCGAGCAGCGCAGCTGGGGACTCGCGGATGTCGAATTGCTCGACGGCGATGAGGCGCGGCGACGCTTCTCCTACCTCAGCGGCGATGTGCTAGGTGCGCGTTACCGCGAAGGCGACGGTTGGCTGGATGTACGCCGGCTCATGATGGGCTATGTACGCGCAAGCCAGGCGCCTATCGTGCTGCGGACGGAGGTGACCGGCATCCAGGTGATGGGTGGACGGGTGAGTGGCATTATGACGAGCCGAGGTAATATCGCTACCGAGCGCGTGGTCATCGCCGCTGGGCCGTTCTCGGCGGAGGTCGGACGGCTGGCGGGGATCGACCTGCCGATTACCTGCGTGCGGCGGCAGCGGCTGATTCTGCCTGAGGCTGCTGGCGTACCGCGGGACGCGCCAATGACGATTGATGAGGAGACAGGCGCCCACTGGCGGCCCTGGCTGGCGGGCGCGCATCTGATGTGGACCACGCCAACTGAGCCTGCTACCTCGCCACAGGAAGACGTGCCGACGAACCTGGCATTCGCCTATGGGCTGCTGGACCCCGCGAGCGATCATGCGGTGGCGCATGTCAGTCCATTCTGGCGCGACGTCTGGCTCAGCAACACAAGCCACTGGCTGCTGGTCGCAGGCCAATACTCGTATACACCGGATCACCGTCCACTGCTCGGCGCGTCGCCGATTGACGGCCTATATCTCAACTGCGGTTATAGCGGGCATGGCATCATGGGGAGCGCGGGCGGCAGCCGCCTGACGGTGGACGTGATTACCGGAGCGGTTGCGAGTGCGCAGAACCCGTTCCGCCCCGATCGCCAGTTTGCTGATCGCGCGTTAGACGTGCTATAAAAGTCCTCGCTGACCCTTAGGCCTGGAGCCGCAGACCGAGAATGTCTCCCAACTCCCGAAGTGCCGTCGCCTGGGCGGTATCCCCGTGGATCGCGGCCGCTGCGAGGTCGTCCAGCACATGGAGCGCTGCGGGCGTATCCAAATCGTTATTGAGCGCGTCATAGAACCGCTGGTGAGCCTGTTGCGCGATGTCGCTTGGCTCTGCCTTACTCGTATCCGAGGCAGCGGCGTGCGTGGCAGCGGCGGCATATCGCGTGGCCCGCTCGGCGCTTCGGCGCATGTCGGCATCGATATATTGCCAGGCGTCGCGATAGTGGTGTGAAAGCAGCAGCACCCGCACCGCGTCTGCCGAGCATGTCTTCAAGAGGTTGCGTACTAGCACCAGATTGCCGAGCGACTTGCTCATCTTTTCTTCGCCGAGATAGACCATGCCGCAGTGCATCCAGATCTGCACAAACGGACGCTGGCCCGTGGCGTTCTCGCTCTGCGCGATCTCACAGGTGTGATGGGGGAAGATCAGATCGGCTCCGCCACCGTGGATGGTCACCTGCGGGCCAAGATGATGCATCGCCATCGCGCTACACTCGATGTGCCAGCCAGGGCGGCCCTGCCCCCACGGACTTGGCCAAGAGGGTTCGTCCGCTTCCTGGCGCGCCTGCCACAGCACAAAGTCCAGCGGATCGCGTTTGCGGGGGTCGTTCGGAGTATTGCCACGCTCGTTCGCCGTAGCCAGCCATGTCGCGTAGCCCTCGTAGCCACCTGCCTCGGCCAGTGCGCCAAAGGTAGGATCGCTGGCGACAGAGAAGTAGACCCAGCCCTCGCGCTCGTAGGCAAACCCGCGCTCGATCAACTTCTCAATAATGGCAATCATCTCGGGAATCTCGTCGGTGGCCCGCACATAATTGGTTGGCGGTAATACATTCAGCGCGCGCAGATCGTCAAGGTAGCGCTCGGTCTCGCGTCTGCCCAATTCGTCCCATGTCATGCCCTGCTCGCGCGCCTTGCGTAGAATATCGTCGTCGATGTCGGTGACGTTCTGTACGTAGTTGACCGAGCGCCCCTCTGCCCGCAGGAACCGGATGAGCGTATCGTAGTACACGTTGATAGCGGCATGCCCAAGGTGTGTCGTGTCGTAGGGCGTTACACCGCACACGTAGAGGGTTACCTCATCGTTCAACGGCTGCAGCGGCTCGGTCCGCTGCGAGAGTGTATTGAAGAGTTCCATACTCGTGATCAGACTCCCGTCTCTGGTGTCAGTTCAGGCAGGCGAAAGAGCGCGATTGCGTTGCGTGTGGTCATCGCGGCGATGACATCGTCGGTAACGCCACGTGTCTCGGCGAGTGTTCGCGCCACGTGGGCCACGTGTTGAGGCTCGTTGCGTTTGCCTCGTAGCGATTGTGGCGCGAGATATGGGCTGTCTGTCTCGACCAGGATACGGTCGGCGGGCGCCCATGCCGAGACATCGCGCAATTCCTCGTTGCGTGGATAGGTGAGGGGACCAGCGAACGATAGATAGAAACCCAGATCGAGGGCATCTTTTGCCATCGCGCGGTCACCGATGAAGCAATGGAATACGCCGCGCACTCCGTCCCCATGGGCACGCAGCAGCGAGATCATATCGGTGTGCGATTCGCGATTGTGCAGAATCACAGGCAAATCCAGGTCGCGGGCCAGCGCTAACTGTGCCACCAGCGCCTCGCGCTGCACATCCTGCGGCGAGAGATTGCGATAATAGTCAAGCCCGATCTCGCCGATAGCGACAACACCCGGCCTTTGCGCGAGGGCGCGCTCTGCGGACAGCGCCTCTGGGGTGAGTGTTTCGGCGTCGTGGGGATGTGTGCCAACGCCCGCGAAGATGCGCCCGGGATGCTGCTGGGCAAGTTCAAGCGCGCTCTCACTGGTCGGCACGTCGGTTCCCGGGACGATCAAGCGCCCGATGCCGCTGGAAAATGCTGAGGCGATGACCGACTCGCGGTCGGCGTTGAATTGCCGCATCTGCACGTGACAATGGGTATCGATCAGCACAACAGCGGCTCCCATCCGCGCGTCTGCTGGCCGCGCGCTCCGCGAGAATTCTGGATCATATGGATTATTATGAGCGCCGCAGGGCGGCCACACAAAGTATAGGAGTCGCGCCGTGCCACTGTCAATTGTGAAGCATTGCGCCACTATGCTAACCGCCGGAGAGTTCGAGCGCCAGCCGATAGACCTCGCGCCGTGGCATCGCGAGTTCGTGCGCCACCTGCGCCGCCGCATCGCGAGTACCGTACCCGGAGCCGAGCAGCGCCCGCAGCCGCTCCCGCGCCGTTGCCTCTCGCGCCTCTGGCGGCACCTCGCCGTGTGATTGCTGCTGCTCGGCGGCCCCCGCGATCACCAGCGTATATTCGCCGCGCGGCTCGGCATTGCCGTCGTAATGCGCGCGCAGATGCGAGAGTGTGCCGCGTAGCCACTGCTCGTGGAGCTTCGTCAACTCGCGGGCGAGGCATGCGTCCCGGTCGCCCAGGACGGCCAACAGGTCATCCAGACAGGCGCGCAGTCTGTGCGGCGCTTCATACACCACCACCGTGCGTGGTGCGTCCTTGACCGTCGCGAGCAGCGTTCGGCGCTCTTGCGCGCGCCGCGGAAGGAAGCCAAGAAACGTGAACTCGCCGGTTGGCAGGCCGGATGCGATCAGCGCGGTGATGACGGCCGCCGGCCCTGGTATCGGCACGACGGGATAGCCAGCCATGAGGGCCGCTTGCACCAACTCGGCGCCTGGATCAGAGATGGCGGGCGTGCCCGCATCTGAGACGAGCGCAACGTCACCCTCTGCCAGGGCTGCTAACACCACTGTGATGCCCGCTGGCCCGCTATGCTCATGGTAGCTGATGGTCGGCGTGGCAATCTCGAAATGCGTGAGCAGTTTGCGCGTATGGCGTGTATCTTCAGCGGCAATGACTCGCGCCTCGCGTAGTATGCGAAGTGCGCGCAACGTGATATCTTCGAGGTTGCCGAGCGGAGTGGCGACCAGATAGAGCGTGCCCACGGCGCCACCTTTCTCAGTTCGGCCAGAGATCGGTGTCTAGCAGGATAGTAAACGGGCCATCGTTCACCAGCTCCACCTGCATATCCGCGCCGAAACGGCCACCTTGCACTGCAACGCCGAGAGCGCGTAGCGCCGCTATCACACGCTCGACCAATGGCGCGGCGACATCTGGCAGCGCCGCCCCGGTGAATCCCGGGCGTCTGCCTCGGCGCAGATCAGCGAAAAGCGTGAACTGTGAGATGACAAGTGCGCCGCCACCGACATCTAGCAGCGAGCGATTGGTCTTGCCGGCGTCGTCGGCGAAGATGCGCAGCTCGGCGATCTTGTCGGCCAGTAGCAGCGCCTGCGCCTCGGTGTCCTCTGGCCCAACGCCAACCAGCACGACGAGGCCCGGCGATGGGCTGAGCTCGCCGACGATCTCCGCGTCAACGGTCACCTGGCCGCGTGTGGCTCGCTGAACGACGGCGCGCATGGGCTAATTGCTCGCGGAGGCGCCGCTGGCCGAACTGGTATCAGACTTTGCCGCCGGTTCGCTCTTGGACTCAGTTTTCGCCTCAGACTTCTCCGTTGGCTGCGCCGTCTTGCCGTTGGCCGACGCGGGACTTCCAGCGTCATGTGCCGCTGCCGGGGGCGGGGTGGATGCGGACGACGTACCACGACTGTCGGTCTTATAGAAGCCGGACCCCTTGAAGACGATTCCCGCGGGAAAGAGCACACGGTGGATGTGTCCGGAACAATTGGGGCAGGTGGTCAAGGGAGTGTCAGCAATGTGCTGGAAGACCTCAAAACGATGACCACACGATTCGCATAGATATTCATACGTGGGCATACCTGCGCGCACTCCTTGAACAGAACATATGACGCGAAAATTGGAACGCTCTCAGTGTGTGGGAGGGGGTGTGACCATTCAGCGCACCTAACACTTCCCTCAACATAGTATAGCACGTTGTGTCGGAAGACAGGTTCCTTCTTGTTCCCATGCCTGCGGCATCAAGAGAACTATCGCGCGCTTGCCTCGACCCAGTTCTGTAGCCGATAATACGGCATGAGTATCATGTGACTGTGGTATTTTCGCGGCCATCACTCACGCGAGAGCATGTCGTCGCATGGCCTATAGCAAACGGAGTTCGCCTTCCATGCCTACCAGCATTGACCAGCCGACGGCCCAGACGGCATCGTCCACGAAATCGTCTGCGGCGAGCCAGCCAGCGCGTGAGATGGTCGCGATTCTCGATTATGGCTCGCAGTACAGCCGACTGATCGCTCGCCGAGTGCGCGAGTGCCGCGTGTATTGTGAATTGCTGCCCGCAACGACAACTCTAACGGATCTCCAGCGGCTCGGTGCGAAGGGCGTCATTCTCTCTGGTGGACCCGATAGTGTCTACGACGAGGGCGCCCGACACGTCGATCAGGATATCCTGACCAGTGGATTGCCTGTGCTGGGCATCTGCTACGGCATGCAGCTTCTCGCCCACCAACTCGGCGGCACGGTCGAGCCACATACTGGACGGCGCGAGTACGGCTCGGCTGAGATCCACCTGCTGCCCCAGGCTGAAAATGCGCCACACGAGGCAGGGGCCCTGTTCGCGGGCGTCTTGATGGACGAGCACGCGACGATCCCTGTTTGGATGAGCCATGGCGATAGTGTTGGTGAGACGCCGCCTGGATTCGTCCCCGTGGCGCGTTCGAGCACAGGGACACTTGCCGCGATGGCTGACGGCCTCGGCCATATCGGTATCCAGTTTCATCCTGAGGTGCGGCATACCCCGCAGGGCGGCGAATTGTTGCAGAACTTCCTGTTTCATGTCTGTGGCTGCTCCCCCGACTGGACTCCAGGCACGTTCGTGGATGAGGCGGTTGGGCGCATTCGGGCGCAGGTTGGCGAGACTGGTCGCGTCATCTGTGGGCTGTCTGGCGGCGTAGACTCTGCTGTGGCGGCGCTGCTGGTGCATCGCGCGATTGGCGACCGGCTGACCTGCATCTTCGTGGACACAGGCTGCATGCGCGCGGGCGAGCCGGAGCAAGTTGTCGAGACATTTCGGTCCAACCTTGGCATCCCACTCGTAGCGGTAGACGCCAGTGAGCGTTTTCTGTTGCGGCTCGCCGGGGTGACGGACCCCGAGCGGAAACGTAAGATCATCGGCGAGGAGTTTGTGCGCGTCTTCGAGGCGGAGCAGGATGTGCTGAGCGCGAGCGGCGACTACCAGTTCCTGGCGCAGGGAACACTATATCCGGACGTGATCGAGAGCACTAGCGCCACCGACGCCGCCGCTGCCCAACGCATCAAGACGCACCACAACGTCGGCGGATTGCCGGAGGAGATGCGATTCTCGCTGGTAGAGCCGCTGCGATATTTATTCAAGGATGAGGTGCGCGAGGTTGGGCGCGAGCTGGGTTTGCCCGAAGACTGGGTATGGCGCCATCCGTTCCCCGGCCCTGGGTTAGCCGTTCGCGTCATCGGCGAGGTGACGCCCGAGCGACTTGCCACGCTGCGCCAGGCCGATACCATTCTGATCGAGGAGATTCGGCTGGCGGGGCTGTATCGCCAGATTGGGCAGGCATTCGCGGTGCTGACGCCGGTACAGAGTGTTGGCGTGATGGGCGACTTCCGCACATACTCCAGTATGGTTGCCTTGCGCGCGGTGACCACTGACGACTTCATGACAGCCGATTGGGCGCGCATTCCGCACGATGTGCTTGCCCGCATCGCCAGCCGCATCGTCAACGAGGTTCCTGGTGTCAATCGCGTCGTCTACGACATCACCAGTAAGCCACCCGCCACGATCGAGTGGGAATAGGCGTTGGTAAGGAGTGATCGTATGACTCACGATGGTGATAATGGCGAAAAACCAACCAATGGCGGCGACTGGGATAACTTTGACTGGGAATCACTCGACGACGGCGAGTCGCCCAATGGCCACGCGAATCGCGAGGGTATGAGCGAACTCGGCGGGGAGGATGAGCCGGAGCACGCCGAGGGCGAATGGGTGACTCAGGGCGGCGTACT
>DAHUXT010000189.1 GCA_027307065.1 Ktedonobacteria bacterium | reverse complement strand
GTGTATAATGGATTGTCGAGGCGTTACTGTTACTGCCGTAGGAAGCTACGTTGCTTCAGTGTTTGACTGCTGCGGCTGTGCCGTCGGGCAGCGCCGCTGCCGCGAAGCGCCTCGTTGGAGTGGGAGTATTTCAGCCATGAGTGGACATACAAATCGCAACAAACGCAACGGGGGTAACCCCCGATCTCGCCATGGTCCGCCACGACAGAAGGGATCGGATGACCGCGCTGGCCAGCCAAAGAGTGGCGCGCAGCGCCAGGGCCAGGTCACTCAACAGACACAAAGCTCCGATGGGCCGCAGGGGCCGCGTGACGCTCAGGAGCATGGGGCGTCACATGAACAACAGACCGTCGGTCGGCATCCTGGGCAGGGGAATCAGCAGCCACCCCGCATGCCGCACCGTGTGGATCCAGCGTTAATCCCGTCCACCGAGTCACCCGAGTCACCGCCAGTGGCGCACAATGCCGCGAAAGCGGAAGAGGAGACGATGGCGCAGCACGAGCAGCACGAGGGCGGTGCACCGCGGGGGCACGCGTCGTTTGGGGCTGCTGCGCGGGGCGGGCATGCCTATATACCCGCCAACAATGTGCGTCCCGGCATGAATGGCCACGGCAATCAACATGCACAGAACGGGCAGAACGGGCAGAGCAGCCATCTGGGTGGCAATGGTCACTCATTCGCCGAACGCCACAGCGAGCCAATGCTCGTCGTCAACGATGACGATGACGGTGACCGAATGGTACCGCAGACATGGCGGGTTGAGCGGCTGAATGGCGGGACAGATACGACGCCGCATTCACCGTATCGCCCGGAAGCGCGCGGGGAAGTTGGGGCGCTTATTGATGTCCTGCACGAGTTGTTTGCTCACGATCGCACCGTCGCGAGCCGTGGCGACAGTACCCGGTGCGGCATTTGCTATCTGCACTTTCCGCTAAACACGCTGGAATATCGTGAGGCTGAGGGTTTCTTTGTCTGCGAGGCGTGTAAGCGCTCACTGGGACACCAGCAGGTCACGATGATTCGTCGCCAGCAAGCCTCGCACGGGGGATAATACGACAGCAGGTTCTGGGCGCAATTTGCCAGTGAGGCTGTGCGCGCGCGCAACTCTATGATACAATAGACTGCTAGTGGCGCACGACGCTTCCGGCGGTGCGCCTTGCGATTGCATTGTCGCATCCGTCACGAGACGCGGGTGCGGCTGAAGTTCAGAGCAATCTGGCGTGCCTGATCGCACTGCGCGCCCTTGAGACGCGGCGGTCGGGCACGTATGCTGCTGTTCGCGGGTGTTGCAATCATTTTACGAGTGGATTCAGATGTTCGCAGAAGCGGCGCGAGATGGCTCGCATGCTGTGCGACGAGGATGAGGAGAAGCGTGTGGGCGCACTACCAAAGAAACGCCAGACGAACTCGCGCCAGGGCCACCGGCGCCAGCACCACAAGATCAAGCTTCCGCAGCTGAAGATCTGCCCGCAGTGCAAGCAGGCGCGGCTTTCGCATCATGCCTGCCCCAACTGCGGCACGTATCGCGGTCGCCAGGTCTTCCCGGTGCGCGAGCGTCGTGCTGCGGCAGAATAACTCACAATCGACTACAACGGGCGGAGGGGCTGAGTCAACAACCCCGGCTAAAGCCGGGAGCTTGCAGATCACCCGTTGCCGGGTGTCCGCGTCTGGCCGATTGACCGCGGCCCGACAGAGATAAGCCCTGTCGCGGGTACAGTACCGAAATACTGACGATGGACATTTTGCGCTGGCGTCGTTTCCCGCCAGCAACCCCGCGAATATCCAATTTGGAAATGTGCTATGTTAACCGTTCGCTCCGGCAAGCCGGAGTGCCTTAGCACACAGCCAGTCTACCATGAGAAAGGGGAGCGGCGCTTCCTCGCCACAATGAATGGCTAGGGCTTCCGCGCCGCGATTGCTG
The DNA here is from genome assembly GCA_027307065.1 of Ktedonobacteria bacterium. GTDB lineage: Bacteria > Chloroflexota > Ktedonobacteria > Ktedonobacterales > JADMIN01 > DAHUXT01. Next base: position 5,468 of record DAHUXT010000189.1, on the reverse strand, counting down.
TGAGTCAGCGCGTCGCGTTTGTATTTCCTGGCCAGGGAAGCCAGTCCGTCGGTATGGGAGCCGATGTGTATCAGGCATCGCCTGCCGCGCGCCGGGTCTTCGCGCTCGCGGATGAAGCGCTGGGGTTCTCGCTCTCGACGCTCTGCTTTGAGGGACCAGAGACGGCACTGCGCGAGACGATCAACACCCAGCCGGCAATTGTCGCCACAAGCCTGGCATTGCTGGCTGCCTTGCAGGAGTCGGCTGGCGCTGGCCCGTCTGCTGCCGACCCGCTCCACGGTCCGCTTATTCCGGCGTTCGTCGCTGGCCATAGTGTCGGTGAATATGCGGCGGTTGCGGCATCTGGCGCGCTGGGCGTGGCAGATGCGCTGCGTCTGGTACGCGAGCGTGGGCGACTGATGCACGAAGAAGGGCTCCGTTGTCCCAGCGGAATGGCGGCGGTGCTTGGCATGGATTCGGCAACGCTCGAGTCCATATGTGCTGAAGCAACGGAGAAAGCGCGCGCGAACCTCTCGGCGAGCGATCTCGCGGAACATCCGGGCGCGGGACGGGTGGTTGTCGCCAACGATAACGCCCCCGGTCAGATTGTGATCTCCGGCGAGCGTTCCGCGCTTGCTCTCGCCATGGAGCTTGCACGAGTCCAGGGCGCGAAACGAGTGGTTCCGCTTGCGGTTAGCGGTGCGTTTCACTCGCCAGTGATGGCGCCAGCCGCCGACGCATTGGCCGTGGCAGTCGCCGCCGCACCAATCGTGGAACCGCGGACGCCCATTGTAGCAAATATCACCGCTGAGCCGATCACAACGGCGACGGACTTGCGTCGGGAACTGGCGCAACAGATTGTCTCTCCAGTACAATGGACGCGGACGGTCGAGAATCTGGCAGCGAATGGCATTGAGACATTTGTGGAGATCGGCGCGGGGCAGGTGCTCGCGGGGCTGATCAAGCGCATTGCCAAAGGGGCGACGATTCTCTCCGTTGGCTCGTCGGCTGATGCGGTCGCGGTGGCGGGGCGGTTGCTCGCCTGACGGTTCACCACGCGCATGTGTGAGAAGGAGGCGTTGGCATGACGATGGCGCGCAACAATGGCATGCCTGAAAGCCAGGCTGCTGAGCAGCCGATGGAGACGTCTCCACTGGCCGCGACGGCGGAGTCCGGGGAAAATCTGGGTTCGGTGCGAATTGCCCGGCGCGTGTTGCGCACGGTCATCGAAGAAGCCGCGCTCAGTGTCCAGGGGGTTGCGCGGCTAGCGATGAACGTCAGCCAGTGGCCGCACTTGATTGGGCGCTCACTGCCGGTGCGCGGCGTGGCGTTGGTCGTTCACGCTGACGTCGTTGCCATAGATCTCTACCTGATAGCCCAGCCCGACGTAAATCTGGTCGCGGTTGGAGCTGCCGTTCAGGAGGCAGTTGGTGGAGCGGTCGACCACATTCTGGGCATGCGCGCCAGCGAGATCAACGTATACGTTCAAGATGTAGCCTAACCCATGCGCACGACACTTCGCCGACAGGCTCGCGTAACCGCGTTACAAACGCTGTATGAGTACGATACCGCTCATCACGACATCGAAGCTGTGCTGCAGCGTCATGTCGAGGAGCGGCGGCTCTCCGCGCGTGTGGCAGAGTATGCTGGCGAACTGACGCATGGGGTGCTGGAGCACCTCGACGCAATTGATACTATCATTCAGGAGGTGGCTCCTGAATGGCCGATCGCGCAAATGGCGCGGATCGACAAGAATATCCTGAGGCTTGCAATCTACGAGATTCTGTACAATAATTCTGTGCCAGCGAAGGCCGCCATCAATGAGGCGGTGGAGCTCGCCAAATCGTTTGGAAGCGACACCTCGAGCCGATTTGTCAATGGTGTGCTCGGCACAATTTTCAACCGTACTCAAGGGTTGTCTGGATTGTCGGCATTAGGTGCCGGAAGTGAGGTCAGGTAATGACATCTATGTCCAAAGAAGAAATCATGGCGAAGCTCAAGCCCGTTATTGCGGAACAACTCGGAGTGGACGAGAGCGAAGTCACCGAGACGGCCTCGTTCACCGAGGATCTCAACGCGGATTCGCTCGATCTGGTCGAGTTGATCATGTCACTGGAAGAGCAATTTGGCCTCCAGATTAGTGACGAAGACGCCGAGAAGCTCACCACCGTCGGTGAGTCGGTCGACTACATCTACGAGCACACCAACTAACCTCGGCCAGCACCATTTCCGCGGCGCGAAGCGCCCTGAGACGTGACGCCATTCAGGCGACCACGTCTCTTTGCATTCCCTCGGAACACCTCTCTACTGCCCTGCGCTTGGCCCGCTTCAGACTCATCAATACCTCATCGTGGCAGTGAAGCGCGGCCACGGATTCACGCTGCAATGAGACAGCAGTACCTCCGCCTCAATTTGGTCGTAACGCGCGTGTCTTCCCTTGCAACATTCCAGCGGTATTCGGCGTGAAGGTGCTCTCATGATGAGAGCTATGGGTGAAGATCACCCAGCAATAATGCGTAGATGACTACAGAAAGTGATGGAGGATTGTGCTGAGCAAAGTGGCACTCGTGGCGAAGAGCAAAGTTGCGGTGGCCGTGTTGGGTGTGTTGCTGGCGGGGACCGGTGGGACGGTAGCCCTCGCAGCGACGGGACATATGCCGAGCCTGCCGAATGTCGCGCAAGGCGCAAACAATAACAGCGCAAACAACAACGACAATAGTAATCATGGTCACACGGTGTCGATTGAGGGAATGCTCAAGGCATACAACGCTGGGGCAAATACCGTCAGTGTGCTCGCCGTGAATTCTTCGTCCGCGACTGTTATCACGGTCAACTCGCAGACGCGCGTCAATGGCGAAAATGCCAGCAAGTTGAGCGACCTCGCATCCGCCGTTGACCACAAGGTTCAGGTGCAGGCGACGAAGCAGAGCAATGGTTCGCTCGTTGCATGGAAGATCACCGTTGAAGGCGCTACGGGTGACAATGGTCAGGAAAACAACACGCGACGCGAAATTGCGGGCACAATAACTGGAGTAAACGCGAATGGGTTTGTGGTAAAGACTGCGACAGGCGATTCGGTTACGGTCGTCGTCAATGCCAAGACGTCCATCGCGGGCGCGGCGAGCACATTGGCGGGCATCAAGGTGGGCATGCGGGTGCAGGTCCACGGTACCTCCCAGAACAGCAGCACGTTGCTCGCGGATGCGATTCAAATTGAAAGTGACTCGGGTCACACCGGCGATACTGGCAGCGGCCATTAAATCGCCAGCAGCAAGCGCCGCATGTTGACGGCTCGCTCAGGGGAGCATGAGGTGGGCGATTCTCGAAGAGCACAGCAGGCGAGGTCGCCCATCAACTACAGCAGATACGCCGAACGGATAGGCGCCACCTGGCCTCCAGCCGCGGATTTTCCCGAGGTCCTGCGTCTCGCAAAATTGGGTTACCAGGCCGAAACAGGTATGCTCTACCATCGCTTTGTCTCCGCGGTATACCGCTATACCCTGGCGCGGGTGTCCGATGTGGCCACTGCCGAAGATCTGACTTCTGAGACGTTTTTTGCCATGATTCGCGGTATTTCGGCGGCGCGTGCTGAGGACGAGCTGACGTTCGCCGCGTGGCTGCTGGGTATCGCGCGCAATCAAGTGCTGATGCACTTCAGACGAGTGCGCACCCAGCGCGAAGTCTCTATGCTGCCGCAAATCGAGGATGAATCGCAGACGGTAGCTGAGGAGGGCGATCCGCTGATGGTGCTGACCGCGCGCGAGAGCTGGCGTGAGACGGTCGATGCCATCAACTTGCTCACTGAAGAGCAGCGCACGGTTGTTCTCTATCGGTGCGTGCTCGGATATTCGACTGAAGATGTCGCCACGATGATGGACAAACGTACGGGTACGGTTCGCGCGCTCCAGTTTCGCGCGCTGAACTCGCTAGCTCGTCATTTGCGTCTCGACGGCGAGTCGGAAGCAACCGGGAAACCTGAAGGGAGGCGCCACCATGCATAATGAAAAGTGGGAAGAACGCCTCGACGATTGGCTGAATACCGGCGAGGGTAATCCGCAACCCCTGGATCCACTCAAGCATGCGAAAGCAGCCGCGAACGCGCTTGAGCCGCTGGCAGCCACACGGCAGTCCTCGGCGTTCGAGTTGTCGCTGGAAAAGCGCTTGATGACCTATCTCGCAGAATACAACGGCCAACAGGCCGAATATCCAACGGCTGCGCCTGCCACGAGGAGCGGCACAACTGGCGCCGGACCGTTCAACCTTGGTCGGCGTGCCTCGCAGATTTGGCGCGCTCAGCATCTCGCCAGCCGGATTGCTATGGCGGCGGCCCTGCTGCTCACGCTGTTGGCAGGAGCAACCGTGCTCGCCATAAGTGCAACTCCTGGTACTCTCTTCTACGGATTGCACCAGTTCGGCCAAAATGTGCAGGTTGGGTTGGCTCAGTCGAAAAGTGACCGTGCGCGACTTCAAATCAATTACGCGCGGGATGCCCTCAACGTCCTCGAAGGCGCTATCTCAACCGGCGATTACTCAAACTTCGCGGCGGATCTGACCGATTTTCAATCCAAGTATGGCGCGGCGGTGGCGGCAGTATCGCAGCTTCCGGACGGTACACTCCACGCGCAACTTGAGTCGCAGGTTGCGTCTGTAGGCACCAGAGCGACGACAGACTTCTCCGCGGCAATGCCTCGCATGACCTGGAGCAATCGATTGGTCACGACTTCGGCAGTTGCCAAGCTGGGGAAAAAGGTGCTCGCGATCAAATCAATTACGTTCGGCCGAGGAAGAGGCACATCCGGAAATGGCGGTTCAGGCGGCACTCCGGAAACTGGAAGCGGCTTGCTCATTCACATCCACGGTTTCGGATTCGAATCCGGCGCGAAGGTGTATATCAATGGGCGACCGACTGGAATCGTGCATGGTGTAGCTGCAAATGACATCCAGGTGGAACTTGCGGGGGTCACATCGGTGAACGCAGGAACAACCATTGGGGTAAGTAATCCAGATGGCACCGCGACGCAAATAACACTCTCAGAGCGAAGCGATCCAACCGCTCAACCGATGCCTGCCGAAACGCCTGGCAGCCATGGCAGCGACCATAGTGGCTCGATTGCGTCTAGCGGCCACGCCTGAGCGCTGGCAGGCGACCAACGAGCACATGCCCGTCACGCAAACAGATGCGAATCACTGTTCTTCGGCTGGACGTGCGGAGGTGGTCCGCATGGCTTCATTCGGCGCGACGTGCCATAGACTCGTGCTGTCCCATACTGGGCCGAACTCATGAGGCAGCGGTTGGGGGTGAATATGTCGCAGACCCGACTGCCGCAACGTTTCGCGGATATGCGCCCGCGCAATGTCGGGCGTATTGTTTGTCCTGCTCAGATGCGCGAGCCAGAGCCAGCGCGGGCTGTCGTCGAGCACATTGATGAGCGCTTGGGATGTTTGCTCATTTGAGAGATGCCCAGTCGGGCCAAGAATGCGCTGCTTCA
>DAHUXT010000188.1 GCA_027307065.1 Ktedonobacteria bacterium | reverse complement strand
CGGTTGGATTCCAGGTAATCGCCTGGTATTCGTCGACGCGAAACTGGGGGAAGCGCTCGCGGCATTGGTCAGCCGACAGGCGCTCGACCGGTAGCCCATGCGCCTCCATCACCTCCAGTCCAGGCAAGGTATGGCCGTCATCGGGCTGGCCGAGCGTCAACACGCCTGTCTCGGTGTAGAGCGCGCGGCCTGTCTCCCGTGCCAGCGTATCCCAGAGTGGCAGGCTTCGGACGACCATCTCGGTATAGATGGCGGCGTCGCCATATTCGTGGCGGATGGCGCGAGTCAGCCCGTGAGACGATGCCCATTCGTGCCCCACCTCGAAACGTTCGAGCACCGTTACCTCGACGTCTGCCTCCGCGGCCAGCGCGCATCCGGTCGCCAGCCCCATGACGCCACCACCGACGACAATCATTCGCTGTTTGGCCACGAGTCATGCCCTCCGTCTACAGGTGTTTCACGCCAGGAGATCATGCGATTCCACGGTCAGATAGACCGGCCTGTGATAGTCGCTATTCACCACCGAAACCGGTAGTGGTGGAAGATTCGGACGTTCCACCATGCCTTCGCGTCCGATGTGCGTATGCCCACTGATGACCCGGCGTAGTTTCGGCAGGCCGATGAGCCGCTGTCCGAGCGTCATGTTGCCAAAGTAGGCATTGCCCGTGCCCCAGCGCAGATCGCCCGGCTTGTAGAACATCTGCGGGCGGAAGAGCGGCACATGTGTTACTACCAGCACCGCCCGCACGGTAGGATCATCTTCGAGCGCCTGCACCCGCTGCGTCAGCGCATCCCCGAGCGCTTGCGCGGCTTCTTGGTCTGACCACGCCCAGTTGATGTAGATTGCATCGGGATTGTATTGGGCTTTGTAGTTGGCGAACTTTTCTGCGGTCATCGGCGGCACGGCTGGATCGACGGCGGAATAGTCGTACCACGCCATCGAGCCGACGACACCCACGCTGTCGCGCGTCCAGATGGTATCTTCCAGCCAGATCATGCCCGCGTCGCGCACCACCGCTGGCAGCAGGTTGTCCCACAACTCTTGGCTATCGTTGCCATGCATCCAGAGGTCGTGATTGCCCATCACTACAGCGACATCGCCGGGCAGGTCGGCAAACAATCGCAGCCCGTTGCGGACGTTCGCCAGCCCCTCACCGATGTCGCCCGCGAGCACCGTCAGGTCAGGCTGCTCGGCGGCGATTTGCTCCGCCAACGCCTGTAACTCCTGTTCGGTGGTGATGCCCAGATGCAGGTCGCTGGTGACGACGATGCGTGCCATACGTGTGCTCGCTTTCGTGATGAGGAATGTTCGGCGATGCAGTCCGGATTAACGATACTGCGGACAACATCACGTGCTCACTTCGTATTGTACACGTGGAGGTTTCTGGCACTCGTAGCGCTGTTGACCAGCGACCTGCCCATGCCGCATACTGCTTAGTGGCCCGCTCGGGCCGCGGGCGCGCGCCTGTGCAGCGCGAATGCCGCAATTATGGGAAGGGTATGCTCTCGTGAACACGACACGCGGCTTTTCTGGCCGCTATGTGGTGCTGGCCGCCTTGTTCGTCACCAGTCTGATCGTCGCGAACATCATTGCGGTCAAGATTCTGGCGCTGCCATTTGGCCTGTTTGCCCCGGCTGGCGTGGTCATCTTTCCGCTTAGTTACCTCTTTGGCGACGTGCTCACCGAGGTGTATGGCTATGCGGCTGCCCGGCGCGTCATCTGGCTCGGCTTCTTCTGCAATCTGGTTGCGGTGCTGGCGTTCTTGCTGGCGGGCGCGCTGCCTGCCGCGCCGTTCTGGCCCGCGCAGCAGAGCTACAGCACTATCCTTGGCTTTACGCCGACGTTGTTGATCGCGTCGTTTTGCGCGTATCTTGTGGGTGAGTTCCTTAACTCATTCGTACTGGCCAAGATGAAGATCGCGACCGGTGGCCGCTGGCTGTGGACGCGCACGATCGGCTCTACGCTCGTCGGCGAGGGCGTCGACACGATTATCTTCATCACGCTGGCATTCGGTATTACTGGCATTTTCAAGCCGTCGCAGCTTGTGGCTGGAATCCTGACCCAGTGGGGTTTCAAGGTGCTCTACGAAGTAGCGGCGACGCCACTGACATACCTGATCGTCAACCGGCTCAAGCGGGCTGAGGGACTCGATCCGTTCGACACCAAGACGAATTTCAGTCCAATCGTCTTAGCCCGGCAGGACGTCTCGTCGTAGACCATGTTCGCGGCACTCAAATGGCCCGGCGTGTGGACGAGCATGCGCCGGGCTGGCGCGAGGAGGCGCTTTTGTGATGGCGGATACTCCCGATACTGGCGGCTATCAGCACCTCACGGTCGAGCGACGCGGATTCGCCGCCTGGGTGACATTGACGAGGCCTGAGGTGCACAATGCCTTCAACGCCGCGCTGATTGCCGAGTTGCACGCGGCCTTCGACGAACTGAGCGCCGACGATTCGCTCCGCGCCGTGGTGCTGGCGGGCGAGGGGCGCAATTTCTGCGCGGGCGCCGATCTCAACTGGATGGGTGCGAGCCTCGCTTATACGCGCGACGAGAACGTCGACGATGCGCTGCGCATGTCCGACATGTTCCGCGCGATCGATAGCTGTCGCCATCCGGTGATTGGGCGCATTCAGGGTGCGGCGCTCGGTGGTGGCGCTGGGCTGACTGCCGTCTGCGACATCGCCATCGCCGCTGACGACGCCCGCTTTGGCTTTACCGAGGCGCGGCTCGGCATCACCCCCGCCGTCATCTCGCAGTTTGTTGTACCCAAGATTGGCACTGGGGCGGCGCGGGCGCTCTTTGTCACGGCGGAACGATTCGACGCGCAGCGCGCCCAACTCATCGGCCTCGTTCACAAGGTGGTTCCCGCCGCCGAACTGGACGACGCGGTAACCGCGACGCTGCGCGACATTGGCCAGTGTGGTCCCGCGGGTGTGCGCGCCGCCAAGCTGCTGGCGCGTGACATCCTCGGTCTCAACCGCGATGATGCCCGAGCCACAACTGCCGCGACCATCGCCGATCTGCGTGTCAGTCCTGAGGGACAGGAGGGCATTCGCGCGTTTCTGGAAAAGCGCCGCGCGACCTGGGTGAGCAGCGATGTTTAAATCCATCCTTGTCGCCAACCGTGGCGAAATCGCTGTGCGCGTCATACATGCCTGCCGCGAGATGGGCATTCGCTCGATCGCGGTCTACTCCGAAGCTGACCATGCGGCGCTACATGTGCGACTGGCCGACGATGCCTGGCTGATCGGCCCAGCGCCCGCCCGCGAAAGCTATCTGAATATCGAGAAGATTTTGCGGGTGGCGCGTGACCACGGCGCGGAGGCGATACACCCCGGCTACGGCTTCCTCTCCGAGAACGCGGATTTTGCCGAGGCGTGCGCGCAGGCAGGCATTATCTTTATTGGCCCGCCACCAGAGGCGATTCGGCTGATGGGATCGAAGACAGCGGCCAAACGCGCAGTCGAGCAGGCTGGCGTGCCAACCGTTCCCGGATTCATGGGCGATACCCGCGATGCGCGCAAGTTGGAGCGTGAGGCGGCGCGCATCGGCTATCCGGTGATGCTGAAAGCGGCGGCAGGCGGTGGTGGCAAAGGGATGCGTGTCGTCCAGTCGTCGGCAGAGTTCGCGGAGTCTTTGGCTGCGGCCCAGCGCGAGGCCTTGGCGGCGTTCGGCGATGACAGCGTCTTTCTAGAGAAACTTGTCCTCGCGCCACGCCACGTCGAGTTTCAGATTCTGGCCGATAGCTACGGCAATGTCATCCACCTGGGCGAACGCGACTGCTCGATTCAGCGCCGCCACCAGAAAGTGGTTGAGGAAAGCCCATCGGTGGCGCTTACGCCTGAGTTGCGGGCGCATATGGGCGTTGCCGCGGTGCGCGCGGCGCGGGCGGCGGGCTACGTCAACGCGGGCACCTGCGAGTTTCTACTGGATCGTTCCGGCGCCTATTACTTTCTCGAAATGAACACACGCCTCCAGGTGGAGCATCCAGTGACGGAGTCTGTGACAGGACTCGACCTCGTGCGCTACCAGTTGCGCATCGCCGCGGGCGAATCACTGGAACTGCGTCAGGAGGACATTTCGCCGCGTGGGCATGCTATCGAGGTGCGCCTCTACGCCGAGGACCCCGCCAATGGCTACTTGCCGTCCACTGGCGGGGTGCTGGTCTTCGAGCCGCCGCGCGCGCCGGGCGTGCGTGTTGATACCGGCATCACAGCGGGTAGTGAGGTCTCGGTTCACTACGACCCGATGCTGGCGAAGTTGATCGCCGCCGCCGAGGATCGTCCCGCTGCCATTGAACGGCTACGCTCCGCGCTCGACGCGTTTGCCGTGCTGGGCGTCGCGACCAACATTCGGCTGCTGCGCGCCATCATCGACGACGCCGACTTCCAGCAAGGTGACGCAACAACCGCATTCCTGGAGACGCACGATATGAGCGCGGCGACTCACCCGACCGCGCCAACGTCCGCGATTCTGGTGGCGGCCGCTCTGTGGGAGACGCTCGATGCGCCGACAGTGGCGAACAATGGGACACCGTTCAATCCGTGGTCGCGCGCGGCCATGAATGGTTCCGCTGGCAGTGCGCGTCGTCTGCGCTACTCTGAGGGCACGGGTGATCGTGTCGTGACGGTCTCGCCATCGCCGGATGGTTCAGGCTTTGCCGTCACGGTCGATGGCGAGCCGTATCTCGACGGTTCGGTGATACGCGCGCAACTCGATACCTACGCGAATCTGCTCACGCTCACCGTGGCGGGGAGCCACGAGCGCTATTATCTGGCGCGGCGAGGATACGATGTGCTCATCAGCGTGCGCGGCGCGAGTTACACGCTCTCGCGGCCACGTCCGCTAACGGTGGAGAGCGCGGCCCATCACGCCGACGCCGCATCAGGGAGGCATGCGCTGGTGGCCCCGATGGCGGGGACTATCATCAAGGTGAACGTTGCCGAGGGCGACCGTGTCGTGGCGCAGCAGCCGCTGATGGTGCTGGGCGCGATGAAGATGGAGCATGCCATTGTCGCGCCCTACCCAGGCCATGTGCACAGCGTGCGCTTCGCGGCGGGTGATGTGGTGCCCGGCGGCGAGGTGCTGGTGGAACTCGACGCCTCCCAGGAGTAATTGTCATGGAGAGCGATATGATGCCGAAGCGGGTGACGGTGGTGGAGGTTGGCCCGCGCGATGGGCTGCAGAACGAGAAGGGCGTGATTTCCACCGAAGCGAAGATCGCGTTCATCAATATGCTGAGCGCGGCGGGCTTCTCCGTCCTGGAGGCGACCTCATTCGTCAGCCCGAAGGCGATTCCGCAACTGGCCGACGCCACCGAGGTGATGGCTGGCATCACGCGACGGCAAGGCACCCGGTATGCCGTGCTCGTGCCAAACGCGAAGGGTATGGAGCGCGCGCTTGCGGCTCATGTGGACGAGGTCGCGGTCTTCACGGGCGCGTCGGAGACGTTCGTGCAGCACAACATTCGCACGTCCATTGCAGGCAGCATCGAGAACTTTCGTCCGGTCGTGAGCATGGCGCGTGAGGCGGGTGTGCGCGTGCGTGGCTACATCTCGACGGCGTTTGGCTGCCCGTATGAGGGTGCGGTCGCCCCAGCGGCGGTGGCCGGCGTTGCGCGTGAGCTGGTGGCGCTTGGTGTCGATGAAATCTCTATCGGCGATACCATTGGCGTGGCGACACCGAATCAGGTCGGCGATGTGGTCGGCGCACTGCGCGAGGCGACCAGCCTCGACCGACTGGCGATGCACTTCCACGATACGCGCGGAACCGCTCTTGCGAACGTGCTGGCCGCGTTAGAGCTTGGCATCGCGACCTTCGATAGCTCCTCTGGAGGACTGGGAGGCTGCCCCTACGCGCCGGGAGCGTCGGGCAATCTGGCGACCGAAGACCTGCTGTACCTGCTGCATGGCATGGGCATCGAGACGGGCGTCGATCTCGACGCGGTGGTCGCCGCGAGCCGCTATCTGGCCGGTGTGCGCGGATTGGCGCCAGCCAGCCGCTATTACGCCGCCGCGACCGCGACAGCCTGAGTATCTATCCTCGCCCCCTCAGTGCCTAATAGTCCCATTTCAATCGGTAGGCGTTGCGGTTTCGCGACGTGCGGGCATATGCTTCCTTGCGGCGACGCACATCAGACGAGGTGACCCAGCGGCGCAGGAAGGCTGAACGGCATGGGAAAAGGGCAACGCGACGGACAAGGGCAACCGCCAGTGCCACGGAAACGCGCCCGTCCCTCGTGGAATCGGCATGACGCCGACGCCGACGACTTCGCTCCGTTCGCCTCGTGGGATGGCGACGATTTCAGCCGCATTTATGGCGACCACGACGAGCCGGACGATTCCCGGCGCGCTACCGTTGTCGTTCCCGCGATCACGCTGCCCAGTTTCCCGTCGGTGCAGCGGCCCACGCATGCTGCATTCGACGACGACTATGAGCGTGATACCAACGCCGAACGCGATGACTACCGCGATGAGTACCATGCCGAGCCGCAAAAGCCGCCGCGAAAGCGCCGCAACGACAAGCGCATGGCTCCTCCGGACGCATCCGATCCCAGCCGTCGCAAATTGGTCGTGGCGCCAGCCAATCAGATGGTCGTTGCCAAAAAGCCGAAAGTGCCCGCCGAGACAAAGGTTGTGCTGGTGCCAGGGACCGAGCCGACGCACCAGGGAGTCCGCTATCGTGCGCGCCGCATCGGTTCGCGACTGGTTGGCCCGCTGCATGTAGTGCGATCCCACCGCAAGGCGCTGACGGTCTTTGCCCTGGCGTTGATGCTGATGGGCGTGGTGGCGAACACGACAGGGCTGCTCTCTGACGCGGGGCTGCTCTCGCGGAATAGCTGGAACGCGCTGGCGAGCTTCGGCGGGCCACCCCCGACGCCGACGCCTATTCCCGCGCCAGACTCCACCAGCGCGAGTCACTACGTGCAGAAGTACGGCTTCGACTATCCCTCGAATCCGCAGTCCATCGGCAGCGCCGAGTGGAACAGGCTGGCGTTCATGTTGCCGTATGCCTACCGGGCGACGGCGGCGTACGATCAGCGATATCATGCCTCGATCGAACCGGAGATGCTGGTCTGGTGGACGCACTCGGAGGGTATCAGAGGGCAAATCAGCTACAGCAACTGTGCCAACAATCCGCCGCTTGCGGGCTACAATTATTTCAACAACATACAGAATTGCCCGCATGCCAGCTTTTGGCAACTCGGCTTTGGCAACCAGTTCTCGGTGATCTACGTCCTGCGGAACGCGTTTAGCGACCTCTATGGCAACCCGAATGATCCGCAATTGGTGCAGAAGGTGGGCCAGTGGGTGCTGAACTACGACCGCAGCCAGGGCACAGTCCCGGCTTGTGGCGGCTATAGCTGCACATTCCCCGCGCGTACGATTGACTCGATCATGTCGGGTATCGACACGTCGCTTGGCGTGCAAACCCAGGACAACTGGTGGGCGTCGGTGCTCTCGCGTGACCCGGCCATCAACTGCTACATGATTGCCCACGCGCTG
>DAHUXT010000187.1 GCA_027307065.1 Ktedonobacteria bacterium | reverse complement strand
CTGGAAGATGAGGTGCTCGTCTCGCAATCAGGCGCGGAGTACATCTCCCCCGCGCAGAAGTCGCTGATCGTGGTGTGAGGAAAGCGCATGCCGCTACAAAATCGCGTGACGCCGTTCGGCGAGATCATCGCGGTCGAAGGGCGTGGCCTGCTGATGGGCAATCGGGGCATTCTGCACGATGACCAGAGGCGCATCGTGCGCCCGTGGCAGGTTCGGCGCTGGATCGCCTGTCAACTCCAGTTTCGCGGGCGTCATCGCGCGGTGATGCAGCCGCACACGTGGACGGAGTTGTTCTTCCTCGACGAGGCAACCGCCTTTGCCGCCGGACACCGTCCCTGCGCCGAGTGCCGCCACGCCGATTATCGGCGCTTCAAGACGGCGTGGGCTGCCTGGTCTGGCGCGCCAGCTAGCGCGGACGAGATGGATGCTGTCTTGCACGGCGACCGCCTCGAAGCGCAGAACAAGCCACACGCTCTGCAGCGGAAACGCACCTACCGCGACGAGATCACCACGGTTCCAGATGGCGCTTTCGTTCGGCTCGCTGGCGATGATGGCACGGCATGGCTTCGCTGGCGCGGGCATCTGCTGGCGTGGTCGGCGGCTGGCTATCATACGCAGAGGGCGCTGCCCACGTTGGGAATTGTCGAGGTGCTGACACCGCGAGCGCTGGTGGCGGTGCTGCGTGCGGGTTACCGCTTGGCGGTGCATCCGAGCGCCTCACACAAACGGTGATAGACTAGGGGAGGGATAGTCAATTTCCGCTTTATGCGGACAGACGGCGATTTCCTGGCACTGGCAGATCTCTGAGATTCCGCAAGGCATCTGAGGGACGGCGCCCGACTGCGAAGATGGTTCAGCACGCTGTTGAAGGAGAAGACAGATGCGCAAGATCATTGTCTCAGAGTTTATGTCACTGGACGGGGTGATACAGGCGCCAGGCGGCACGGACGAGGATACGGAGGGCGGCTTCACCTACGGCGGGTGGACGGCGCCCTACTGGCACGACGACATCGGCGCCCGCTTCACCGAGGAGATGAGCGAGAGCGACGCGATGCTGCTCGGGCGCAAGACATGGCAGATCCACGGCGGCGCGTTCGAGCCGATGGCGGAGGGTGACCCGTTTGGCGACGTGATGAACGCGATGCCGAAGTATGTGGTCTCCACCACCCTGACCTCCGCTGATGCCTGGCGGAACTCCACCCTCATCGGCGGCAACGTGATGGACGAGGTGCGCGCCCTGAAGGCGCAGCCGGGCAAGAACATCGTTATCGATGGTAGCAGTGTGCTCGTCCACGCCCTCGCGCAGAACGACCTAATCGACGAGTACCACCTGATCGTGTATCCGGTTGTGTTGGGGAGCGGCAAGAAGGTGTTCCCAGACGGGGTACGGCTCAACTTGCGGCTTGACGAGGCTCAGCCTCTTCCCTCAGGCGTCGTGCTGACGCGCTATACGGTGGAGCACCCCGCCTAGACATTGAGGGCGACGGCCTGCACCGACAGACAGCAACGTCCTAGGCGAAGTCAGTGTCAACCAGTGAAACAGGTGGGAGATATTTCAGCCACGAGTAGGGGGGTCCCAGGACATTTCGGAGTTGGCGATGGGTGGGCGGCACAGGATTTGAACCTGTGACCCTCTGGGTGTAAACCAGATGCTCTGCCGCTGAGCTAGCCGCCCGCTGAATGACTTACGCAAGCGCGTCAAAAATAAAACGACGTGCGCAATCGCCTCTGCGTCACGCACGCCATCTCTCTACTGGTGCCCCCGAGTGGACTCGAACCACCACGCCCTTTCGGGCACAGGCCCTCAACCTGCCGCGTATACCATTCCGCCACGGGGGCATATTTGCGCTGCCTACTATCGGCTGGAGTACAGCCAACGCCGGGCAGTGACGCAAGCAAAAGTATACATCGAGCGCCGCCGCATTGTCAACGTGCGCCCGCCCTGCTACCATCCGTGCAGGGAGGCTGTTGCTCCACGGTTGTTTTCTGGCACGCATACGCTGTGCTCGCATATCGCTCGCAAAGGATCATTGCTTCATGTTGCGCTTGCTGACCGCTGGCGAATCGCACGGACCGAGCCTCACAGTCATTCTGGACGGCCTGCCCGCTGGCATGCCTTTCGCGCGCGAGCGTATCGACGATGATCTGCGTCGCCGCCAGGGAGGCTACGGGCGTGGGGGCCGCATGAAGATCGAGCGCGACCAGGTCGAGGTGCTCTCTGGCGTGCGCCACGGGCATACGCTCGGTTCGCCGCTGACCCTGCGCATCGAGAACCGCGACTGGGCGAACTGGCAGCAGGCGATGAGCGCCGATCCCATCGACGAGCCGACGGAGCTGGTGACACGGGTGCGTCCAGGCCACGCCGATCTGACGGGCGCGCTCAAATATGGGCGAGCCGACGTGCGCGAAGTGATCGAGCGGGCAAGCTCGCGCGAGACGGCGGCGCGGGTGGCCGCGGGTGGCGTCTGCAAGCTGCTGCTGTCTGCGTTTGCCGTCGCCGTGCATAGTCATGTCGTCGCGGTCGGTGGGGTGGGCTATCCCGCTGAGAGCATGCCTGACGCTGGCTCCGCCGATGCGGCATTTTGGCAGCAGGTGGAGGCCTCGCCGATGCGGTGCGCCGATGCCGCGCTCACCCAGCGGATGATCGACCGCATCCTGGACGCCAAACGCCACGGCGATACCTGCGGCGGCGTCTTCGAGGTTGTAGCAACTGGGGTGCCCGTCGGCCTGGGCAGCTACAGCCAATGGGATCGCCGTCTGAGCGGCCGCGTTGCGCAGACGCTGATGAGCATTCCCTCGGCCAAAGGGGTAGAGATTGGGGCGGGATTCGCCTCAGCGGCGCTGCCCGGCTCGCAGGTGCATGACGTCGCGCAGTACGATGCGGCGGACGGCTGGCGGCATCTCAGCAATAACGCGGGCGGCATCGAGGGCGGAATCAGCAATGGCGAGCCGATTCTGGCGCGGGTGGCCGTTAAGCCCATCCCGACGCTGGCGCATCCGCTACCCTCGGTGGATGTGCGCACCGGCGAAGATGTCGCGGTGACGCGCTACGAACGGAGCGATGTCTGTGTGGTACCGGCTGCGGGCGTCGTGGGTGAGGCGATGCTGGCATTCACGCTGGCGGAGGCATGGATCGAGAAGTTTGGCGGCGATAGCCTGACCGAGATGCGCGCCAACGTCGAGCAGTATCTTGCCTCGCTCCGCCGCGCCTGATGGCCGCCTCGATGCGGCCCTGATGCCGCAACGATGTGTTGCGAGCGTTCGGCAATCATGTCAGCGCCCCATGTGCTTTTCATGCCAGCTCGGCAAATTGTCCACTCGTCCTGATAGTGTTCGATGAAACAGATAGCTCCGTCATTGCGTCTGCTAGAGTGAGCGGACGGCGAACAGGTCGCGAGTACTGAAGTCTTAACGGAGCACGCCAAAGCGAACGGGCGATACTTCGCGGTTTGACACTTCTCTGGCCGCAAGACTATGCTGTGAGATGGGTTTGTGACCTGCGCCATTCTATCTGCCTGCGGTTCTTGTCGGCGTCTACGCGGTTCGCGGCCAGACGTCATCTACGATATGAGGGATCTCAACGATGCGACTCACGATGAAGGGCGATTACGGGCTGCGAGCGATGGTAGACCTGGCGGCGCACTTCGGCCAGGGACCAGTGCCTAGCGCCGATATCGCCACGCGACAACAGGTGCCTGAACACTTCCTCGATCAGGTGCTGATTCTGTTGCGCCGCGCTGGATTGCTCAAGAGTCTGCGTGGGCCACAGGGCGGCCATATGCTTGCGCGCTCGCCCGCGTTGATTAGCATGGGCGATGTCATCAACGCGCTGGAAGGCCCAACCGCGCCGATCGAGTGTGTGCCCACGCCTTCGTGGTGCCAGCTCTCGCCGGGCTGCGGCTTCCGCGATATCCTGGTCCAGGTGGATGACTTTGCGCGGAACCTGTTTGCCAGCACAACTCTCGAACAACTCGCTCATCGCCATCGCGTCGCCACCCCGGATCGCGACGCCATGTACTACATCTGAGGCTACAGATCCCAGTTCAGTCCTCGGGGACCCCTGCCGTAACGACCAAGCTCTTGCCACCGCTCCGTAGAAATATTGAGCGGTCGGCAATCTTGATAAAATGTACCTGTTTGATGCACTATACATTCGGAAGTACGTCGTTGCGTAGGTCATGGCTCACGCACATCGGGAGCAGGAGAGAAGATTATGCCGCATTGGGCGGAAGATGCAACGCAACTGATCGGCAACACACCACTGGTTCGGCTGAATCGTGTCGCGCCGGGTGGGGCAACCGTTCTGGCGAAGCTAGAAGCGTTTCAGCCCGGCTACAGCGTCAAAGACCGTATCGCCGTCAGCATGATTGACGATGCCGAAAAGGCGGGTATTCTCAAGCCGGGGACGACAATCATCGAGCCGACGAGCGGCAACACCGGCATTGGGCTGGCGTGGGTCGCGGCGGCACGTGGCTATCGTTGTGTGCTCGTCATGCCAGAGTCGGTCAGCGTGGAGCGGCGCATGGTGCTGAAGCGGCTGGGCGCCGAGGTGGTGCTGACCCCCGCGGCGCAGCGCATGCCAGGCGCGATCGCGAAGGTAAAAGAGATTCAGGAAAAGACGCCGGGATCGTGGGTGCCACAGCAGTTCGAAAATCCCGCCAACCCGAAGATTCACCGTGAGACGACGGCGCTCGAAATCTGGAACGACACCGACGGCCAGGTAGACGCGGTGGTGGCAGGCATCGGCACTGGCGGCACGCTGACTGGCGTCGGCGAGGTGCTCAAAGCGCGCAAGCCCGAGCTCAAGATGATCGCGGTTGAGCCAGCCTCATCGGCGGTGCTTTCTGGTGGTCAGGCGGGTCCGACCAAGATTCAGGGCATTGGCGCGGGTTTCGTGCCAGACGTGCTCGAGACGAGCCTGATCGATGAGATCATCACCGTAACCGATGACGACGCGGTTCAAATGGCGCGACGGCTCGCCCGCGAAGAAGGATTGCTGACAGGCATCAGCAGCGGCGCGGCGGCCTGGGCCGCGGCCCAACTGGCTGCACGGTCCGAATATGCTGGGAAAACGATCGTCGTCATATTTCCTTCGGCGGGTGAGCGCTACTTGAGCACCGTGCTCGCCTACGACACGTGCGCGAGTAACCAACAATAACAATAACTGCTTTTGGCTGCATGGCAACAAATCCAGGGACGTCAGTTCGATCTACAGTCGGTCGCTGGCGTCCGTTCGTGTCCTCCGGGGACGAAGCCTCTGTTGTGCGCGGGCGCAATCCTGGTGGCGGGTAGGGAAGGCGGGCGACTGCAGTCGCGCCTGGATGGCCTGCGGCCACGAAGCCCGCCTGCCGGGCTCGGATGGGGGATCCTGCTTGGCATCCTCCAATGCCAGCATGCAATTTGGTGTCACGGCACTTTGATCTTGTTCGATGTCACCGTATTGATCATAACCCAGACGGTATCGCCGCGACGTGTATCAACGCAGGTCTTGCCATTGTCCCAGGTCTGCGGCTCCGTTGCCGCGTTGAGGGCAAATGTCAGACTGCCACCGCTGCTGAAGTTGCAGGTGTAGCGGTAGCTGCCAGCGGGGAACCGGTTGAGCGTGATCCAGATCCAGCCTCGGTGCGCGCGACTCCAGCCAATCTGGATGGATTGCCGCGTTGGAGAAGGGTTCGGGGTCGCCGTTGGCGGCGATGGTGAGGACGACGCGATCGCGCCACTGGCTCGGTCTCCGGCATTCGGAGATGGAGGCATTCCGGCGGCAAACCACGAGAGCTTCGGCCAGGACCGCGCGGGCGTGCCGAGCATGCCGTTCCAGTCCAGGACTATGCTGGTGACTAGCGCGAGCGCCAGAACAGCCAGACTTATCGTCGCCAATAGCGGATGCCTGATTTCGGATGCGGCGTCGGGTTCCGAAAGCATCTGGTCGTCGCCACGGGAAGTATGTGCTGGCTCCATACTTTCTCCTCCTTGGCATTTCGCGGCCCCGGGTCACAGATCGTATGTGACATGCGCGAAGGCCGCTTGTGGCTCTTGAACGTCGCATTACCATATCACATTTCATATAACAAGCTAAGCACTATATGTGGCCTAATAGCTGGAAATATGTTGTAGTGTGATGTATGTATCTGTCGTGGTCGGTGATATGCTGCGGAAGTCACCGAATTCTCGCGCGCGTTGGAGGAATTGGTATGGATGCGCCACACGAGCTGTTCCCGCTGCCCGACGCCTGTGATGAGGGCTATATCGTCGCCAACGGCGTGCAGCTGCACTTCGTGACGGCGGGGAGTGGCCCACTGGCGATCGTGCTCCATGGCTTCCCGGAGTTCTGGTATTCCTGGCGCGCCAATCTCCCTGCGCTGGCGCGCGACCATCGTGTCGTCGCGCTCGATATGCGCGGCTACAATCTCTCCGAGAAGCCAGCGCGCGGCTATGATCTGGCGACGCTGACGAACGATGTGCGCGCCGTCATCGAGGCGCTGGGCGAGCGGCAGGCCGATGTGATCGGCCACGATTGGGGCGGACTGATCGCGTGGACGTTCGCCATGCGCCAGCCTGACTATCTGCGCCGTCTTGTGGTGCTGAACGCGCCGCATCCGGCCACATTGACGCGCGAGTGGCGGCATCCCGGACAATTTCGCCGCAGCGCGTATGTGGGCTTCTTCCAGTTGCGCGGCATCGCGGAAGATGCGATTGCTCGCGATGATTTCAGCTATCTCTGGCGCACGTTTCGCGCCGCCGACCCTGGCAGCGCCTGGCTGACGCGCGATGACATCCAGCATTTCGTGGATGCGCTGGCGCGTCCCGGCGCCCTGACTGCCGCTCTCAGCTACTATCGCCAGCTCGTGCGAAGCGGCGCGACTGCCCTCTCCCCCGCGCGGGTCATCACCGCGCCTGTGCTGTTGCTCTGGGGCGAGCTCGATCCCTATCTCGGCCCGTGGATGGCGGACGATCTGGAGCCGTGGGCGCCAGCCATTCGCGTGCACCGTTTCGCGACGGCGGGCCACTGGCTCAACCAGCAGATGCCCGAACAGGTGAACGCCGAGCTACGGGCCTTTCTGGAGCCGCTGAGCAACTGACGTCTGTTTCTCTCCGCTAGCGCTTCCAGCACGATTGCCTCTGATCCCAAAATCTTCCCGGCCATACGCCTGCCATGGTGACTATATGGTTACTGTAGCGGCCTAGCTACGTTGATGGAATCAGGTGGATAGTTCAATAGACCGAAGGAATTGCTATGCGTCATCTGCACAAATATCTACGCTATATCTCCGGATTGCTGTTTGCTATCTTGCTAGGGGCGGGTGCCGGGACCTTCTTCATACACCTGCGCTCGACGTATGCTCTTGATCATAACGCTGCGCTCGCCACGGGCGATGGCCGTGGCACATGGGCGTACGCGGCTCCCATGCCCCAGGCGTTTGTGAACTTTACGCTTACCTTGCTTCATGACGGCAGGGTTTTGCTGATGGATAGCGATCCGGGGACAACCATCCCCATTGTCAGTACCAATCTCATCTA